>NZ_JANGAA010000007.1:0-141913 GCF_024461705.1 Blautia sp. DFI.9.10 | reverse complement strand
AGAAAATCGCTATGCCATAGCCTTGGTAGGCCATCGCGCAGCGATTTTGTTCAATCCTAATTTATAATTTCATGTGTAAATATCTTTTATTTCTCCAGCACCGGGATATTCTCCTTTTCTGATGCAGTAATTTTACAGGTTTGTCATAAAACAGGCATTCTGATCTCGCATTCGCTGATTGCTCAGATTTTTTCGATTTTATTTCGTAATCCCAGCATTCTGTGATCCAGATTAGCAATTTCTTCTGCATATTTTTTTAATTCTGTTTCAATTTCCGCATTGTCTCTTTTTTTATAATACAATTCATATTCTAACACAGACCAGTAATCCATCGCAATGGTCCGAAGCTGTATTTCCACCAGTTCTTTCTGTTCACCTTCCGCAGAGTAGATAGGTACTTTCACGATCAGATGAAGACTTTTGTAGCCGTTTTTCTTTGGATTTTTAATGTAATCCTTTATCCGGACGATCTCGATATCCTTCTGCATTTCCAGGGATTCTGCAACCTGGTAAAGCTCATCCTCAAACGGACAGACTACACGGATGCCGATGAGATCTTTCAGATTTTTTCTGGCAGTCTCAAAATCCGGTTCCAGTCCTTTTTTCAGAAGTTTAGCGTAAATACTTTCAGCACTTTTTATCCGGTTGGTGATCTGACTGATCACAGTACGCTTTTTCTGTCCGGAAAGTTCTGCGTTAATCATTTTAAGCTTCGCCATGAGAATATCTATAGCCGCCTTGCAGCGGAGACGATAGTCCGGATCCTTGATGTAACTTGCAATGGCTGCTGTTTTTTCTGCCGCCAGTTTAAGATGTTCCGGTTCTGCTGAACTCAACTCCTGAGCCTGCTCTTTTCTGATCTTCTTTGATTTCTTTTTTGACATAGTTTTTCCGTATGTTTTAATTTTACTTTCTAACTGATCTATTGTGTACCTTTCTATCTTATATGTAACTGCAGAAATTTGCATCAAATCAAAGTAAGACTATTGTTAATTATCTGCAAAAAATCCTTCTGAAAATCTGAATATCTCAGTTTTTCCAGAAGGATCTTTTTTATATCTTTATTATTTTACAGGAACTCCGACTGCAGCGCATCGTATCCGGTCTCACCTGTACGGATACGAACAGCGTTACGGATCTCATAGCTAAATATCTTTCCATCGCCTGGATCACCGGTAAACGCTGCTTTCTGCACAGCATCAATAACTTTGATCTCCCAATCTTCCGATGATACCACGATTTCAAACTTGATCTTCGGTTTCAGAAATACATCGATCTTGGAACCACGGACATACTCTGTGTAACCACGCTGTGTTCCGCATCCCATGATCTGGGTTACTGTAAAACCGTTAACCTGGATCTCATTTAACGCTGCTTTTACATCTTCCATTTTTTCTTCTCTTACGATTGCTTCTATCTTTATAAGCATACGATTTCCTCCATTTTCACACGATCATTGCCGAACAAATTCTTTTATCAGTCAAATCCATTAAATGACGGATATGCATTCTCTCCATGCTGGGATGCATCCAGACCGACCATCTCTTCCTTCGGATCTACACGAAGCGGTGTAAAGATCCGCACGAGCCCGATACAGATCAGCGTTCCCACAATGGCAACTGCAATGGTGATCACAATACTCAATACCTGCGCCAGGAACAGACGATGATCTCCAAACACAAGGCCGTCCCATTTTGCAACAGAGTTAATGGAAGTTTTTCCGAAGAGACCTGTTGCGATTCCTCCCCAGATACCACCGATACCATGGCAACCAAAAGCATCCAGGGCATCGTCGATCTTCAGCTTCTGTTTCAGAAGGATCACAGTAAAGTAACAGATCGGGCTTACCAGGATCCCAATGATAAAGGATGCCCATACCGGTACGAAACCAGCTCCCGGTGTAATGGCTACCAGTCCGATAACAAGACCTGTGGATGCACCAACCAGTGTCGGTTTTCCCTCGCGGATCACCTCGATCAGCATCCAGGTCAGCAGTGCGCAGGCAGAAGAAATGCTACTGGTCATAAAGGCATGTGCCGCAAGGCCGTCTGCCTTCAGCGCACTTCCTGCATTAAAGCCGAACCATCCGAACCACAGCATGGCTGCCCCGAGAAATACAAACGGGATATTGTGCGTACGATAGGTTGCTTTTGCATAGCCTCGTCTCTGTCCAAGATAAATGGCAAGAACCAGTGCACTGACACCAGAACTGATATGTACCACATTTCCTCCTGCAAAGTCCACAGAGCCAATGGCTGCCAGAAATCCACCGTCTCCCCAGACCATATGTGCCATTGGATAATACACGATCAAAGACCAGATCGCAATAAAGAAAAACAGCGCCTTAAAACGCATCCTTCCAACCACGGCACCGGTGATCAGTGCCGGTGTGATCATGGCAAACATCATCTGGAACGCCACAAATACCAGATGTGGGATCGTATCCGCATAAGGTCCCGGCTCCCAGCCTACGCCATTCAGCGCAAACCAGCGAAAATCTCCGATGATCCCGCCATGATTTCCTCCAAATGCCAGCGAATATCCAAACAATGTCCACATAACTACGGACAGTCCCATGATCGCCCCACAGGCCATCATGGTATTTACCACATTTTTCCTGCGGACCAGTCCTCCGTAGAAAAACGCAAGCCCAGGTGTCATAAAGAACACAAAGGCTGTACAGATCATCATAAAGCCGGTATCTCCTGCATTCATCATTCATTTCCTCCTCGATTCCCTCAATTATTCTGCAACGCAAAAAGCGCCTGGAAACTCTATTTCCAGACGCCTTTGTCATGTCAGTTAGCATAGCAGATAATTTGTGGGTTTTCAAGAGTTTTTTCGCTATTTTTCTGTTTTCTTACAGAATTACTATGTTTTATGTGGATATGAAATTTATTTTCGGCAATCTATCCGGTTATAAATATTGGAGAGATTTTATTTTATCTCTTACTGTACTATAACACGGACTATGCTCAGGATCAGCAGATGTGCCGGATAAAAGATATAGAAAAACCACTTGGAAAACTTCGGTGCTTTTTCGGATTTTTTGCCATTATAGAAGCACAGGATGATGATTCCTGATGCCACGATCCCTGCTGCCGAAAACAGAGCATGGAGCATTGCCGGTCCGGCTGCCATTTTTTCCACGTAGGAGCTGTAGTTAAACAGCACAAAAAGAGCAGCACCGACTCCGTACGCTGTTATCATCCTCTTCCTGTTCCCCCAGCTCTCATGGAACCAGATGGTAAAAACCGGTGCCAGGATCGCCCAGTCCGAATAAACGGATAGTAAAAGGAGCAGGATCAGAAGTGGAATTCTCCATTTACTTGCCATCATCCTTTCCTGAACAACCAGGATCATAAAACAGATAAACAGAGTAAAGATCATATTCAGCTGTGAATTCCCAAAGGCTATCATATAGGGAACCTGGGAGATTCCGGCAAAGATCAGAAGCCTTTCACCGTATTTTCTCTTGGAATGTGTATAGTAAAAACCTTCCACAAGAAAATAGCACATGGTAATGGCTGTGAAGTAGCCAATGTCTATAAACACTTCCCACAGGATCGTGTTTTCCGGCAGAAGCACGTTGGCGATATGATTCAGAAGCATGGTAAAAATTGCCAGATATTTAATGGCATCCCGGGTCAGTCCCGGCTTTTCTGTTGTTGGCATGATCTTCTCCTTCTGTGCAGAAAAATTTTCAGATCTTTCACATCTTCTGCACAATATAATACATTTATCTTACACTGATTTTCTGACTCATACAACTTTTTTTGTTATTGCTGGAGTTGCCTTTTTCTTAAGGTAAGCTTATACTGTAGAAAGCGTGCTGTATTTTATATGGCAAAACTTCTCAGCAAACACTGTAAAACAATAAATTCGGAAAGGAATTATCGATCATGATCCAGGATATCGCACCACATACCTATCACAATGAGTACAAACCTGTGGCCCCGGATAAAGAAAGCCACATCCTCGCCTATGAAGAAGGAAAGATCCTTATGAAAAAAGATGGCGAGACTATGACTCTTCCAAGCTTTGGAGAGCTGGAAGGAAAAGTTGAAAACCTATATGAGAATTATATCTATCTCTTCTCCATTGACGAAGAGCATTTTTATCTGATCCCGGATCTTGACACCAGTCTCCTTCCTGGTTATCAGTTTGAGATCACAAGAGTTCTCCGCACAGCGGAGCCACAGTATCTGGCTTTCGCAGGAATCACCGGATATCAGCTCTTTCAGTGGTACAGCAAGCGCCGTTTCTGCGGCTGCTGCGGCAAACCGATGGTACATGATAAACATGAGCGCAAGATGATCTGCCCTGCCTGTGGAAACGGTGAATATCCGGTGCTTTCTCCGGCTGTGATCGTAGGCGTTACCAACGGCGACAAGCTGATCCTCTCCAAATATGAGGGCCGAAATCACACCCGCTACGCCATGATCGCAGGTTTTGCCGAGATTGGTGAGACCATCGAGGAGACTGTCCACCGTGAAGTTATGGAAGAGATCGGCGTAAAGGTCAAAAATCTCCGCTACTACAAGAGCCAGCCATGGTCCTTCTCCGGAACACTTCTGTTTGGCTTCTACTGTGATCTGGATGGCGACGACACTCTGACTGTAGACCACGATGAGCTTTCCATGGCCTCCTGGTTCAACCGGGAAGACATTCCGGATGAAGGAGATAATATCAGCCTTACCAAGGAGATGATGATGGCATTTAAGCATGGAAAAGCCTGAAGTATCGCTTGCCTGATTCCGTAAACAATTTTTCGTAACCAATTTCACAAAAAACACCGGCCATTCATCTGTACCATGTCCTGTCCAAGCTGCCAAATCATCTCTGACATCTCAGCCTCAGTACATATTCCGATGAATGCCGGTGTTTTTATTTTCTATTTTTCTATTTTTCTTCCGAGCCGGAGCAATCTGCCTAAAACCGTTTTATTTCTCCGGTGTCAGATGCCAGATATCTCTGTTGTACTCTTCGATGGTTCTGTCTGAAGAGAAATATCCTGCTTTTCCGATATTTACAAGCATTTTCTCTGCCCATGCGGTTCTGTCCTCATAATCGAGCAGTGCCTGATCTTTCACCTTCGCATAATCCTCGAAGTCAAGAAGAGTCATGAACCAGTCTTTGCTTACGATCTCATGATGCAGTCTTCTTAAATGCTCCTCACTTCCAATAGAAAGAAGCTCGTTTCCTACGATAAAGTCTACTGCACGACGGATGCGCTCGTCTTTCTCATAAAAATCTCTGGAGCAGTAGTCAGCCTTTTCATAGTGTTCGATAACCTGCTCACTGGACTCTCCGAAGATATAGATATTATCCTTGCCTACCAGCTGGCTGATCTCCACATTTGCACCATCCATGGTTCCCAGTGTTACAGCACCGTTGAGCATGAACTTCATGTTTCCTGTTCCGCTGGCCTCCTTGGAAGCAAGAGAGATCTGCTCGGAGATATCGCAGGCAGGGATCAGCTTCTCTGCTGCACTTACGTTGTAGTTTTCCACCATAACAACTTTCATGTACGGGGAAACCTCCGGATCATTGTTGATAAGCTCCTGTAAGCAGAGGAGAAGGTGGATAATATCCTTTGCGATAACGTATGCAGGAGCTGCCTTTGCACCGAAGATAAAGGTTACCGGGCGCTGCGGCTTCTCGCCTGCCTTGATCTTCAGGTAACGGTCAATGATGTAAAGTGCATTCAGCTGCTGACGTTTGTACTCATGAAGACGTTTGATCTGGATATCATAAACACTGTGTGTATTGATCTCTTCACCTGTGTTGGCTTTGATAAACTCCGCACATCTCTTCTTTGCATCCTGCTTGATCTTAAGGATATTTGCAAGAACGTCCTGATTTCCCTTGAAGCCAAGCATCTTGTCAAGCTCAAAGGAATCCTTGCGGAAGCCGTCACCGATCATGGAGGTGATGTACTCTGTCAGCGGATGGTTGCAGTGAAGGAGCCATCTGCGGAAGGTAATTCCGTTTGTCTTGTTATTGAATTTCTCCGGATAGATCTCATAGAACTGATGAAGCTCTGTCTCCTTCAGGATATCGGTATGAAGGGATGCAACACCGTTGATGGAAAATCCGTAGTGGATGTCCATATGTGCCATGTGTACCAGGTCGTTCTTGTCGATGATGGCAAGATTTTCCTGCGGATATTTTGCTTTGATACGCTCGTCCAGCTTGCGGATGATCGGCATCAGATGCGGAACAACCTCCTCAAGATAGGAAATCGGCCATTTCTCAAGTGCCTCTGCAAGAATGGTATGGTTGGTATAAGCGCATACATGAGATACGATCTCGCATGCCTCCTCGAACTCGATTCCACGCTCTGTGAGGAGACGGATAAGCTCCGGAATTACCATACTCGGATGTGTATCGTTGATCTGGATCACTGCGTAATCGGCAAGGTCATGAAGATTGCAGCCTTTTGCTGTTGCCTCATCCAGGATCAGCTGTGCCGCATTGCTTACCATGAAGTACTGCTGATAGATACGAAGCTTTCTTCCTGCATCATCGCTGTCATCCGGATAAAGGAACAGTGTCAGGTTGTGGAGCAGATCCTTCTTATCAAAGGAGATTCCCTCGCCCACAATGCTCTCGTCTGCAATATCAATATCAAAAAGGCGAAGTTTGATCGCTTTGTTCTCATAGCCTGCAACATCAATATCATACAGTGTGGATTTCAGCATAAAGCCCTTAAATGGGACATAATAGGAAACGCCTGCATCTGTAAGCCAGCTCTCCGGCTGGATCCAAGGATTCGGTGTCTCAAACTGAAGATGATCCTTAAACTCCTGTTTGAAAAGTCCAAGGTGATAATTAAGTCCGATTCCTTCTCCCGGAAGTCCCAGAGTTGCAATGGAATCCAGGAAGCATGCTGCCAGACGGCCAAGTCCGCCGTTTCCAAGAGATGGCTCCGGCTCGATCTCCTCGATCATGGAAAGCTCTTTTCCGTTTTCTTTAAGATATTTCGCAACTTCATCATAAACGCCCAGATTGATCAGGTTGTTGGAAAGAAGCTTACCGATAAGGAACTCTGCGGAAATATAATAAATTTTCTTTTTTCCTTCCTGGTAGCCGCGGCCCTTCAGCTGCTCCTTTGTCCAGGAGAGAAGTCCGTGATAGATTTCCTCGTTTGTACAATCTTTTACATTTTTGTTATATTTGTCTTCAAATACTTTGCTTAATGTTTCCATTTTGATCTCCTTTCATGGATCTTGATGGGATGAAATATGTTTTTACAAGGTTGTTTGCTTTGTTTTTGATGATATTAGGATATCACGCATTTCTTTTCAAAAATATAACAATCCTGTCATGATATGCAAGATATTTGTCAGACTGTTTTTCACTTTTTACTGTAGCTCTGCATAAAAACGTAACCGATACATATGCGGTTGCTTCGGGAGCTTTCTCAGATCTGTCTCATACTCTTCCTGTACTTATGCGGTGAAACCTTATTGGACTGCTGAAATTTCTTTATAAAATAACTTGTACTGTTAAATCCCACCTGCATGGCGATCTCCGTCACAGGTGCATCGGAATGCGTAAGAAGATACTTCGCCTTCTCCATACGGAAGTCATTGATGTATTCCACCAAGGTTTTTCCCGTATACTGGCGGAAAAGCTTCATAAAATAATACTCACTGTAATTGGAAAGTCCGGAAAGCTCTGAAACGGTAAGATTCTCCTGGTAGTGAAGGCTGATATGATCCAGCACTTCCTTTACTGCCGCAAGGCTCTTGTTCTGCTCTGTGCTTACCGGGATAATATAATGCTTCGTCAGCATCTCATAAAAGAAATCAAAGAACAGCATTTTCAGCTTCACATAGAAATATGGCTTCTTCTCCGTATGACAGTCATGGATCTCCAGAAAAATTTCCCGTAGCTTCTCATATCCGGAATCTCCTTCTTCTATATGATGGCAGAATTCTGCCTTGTTTTCTATTAATGGTGATACCACACATTCCTGGCAGATATCTCCCGGCTGACCTGCAAGGAAGCCCAGGCTGAAAACCACACTCTTATAATAAAGAGGCTTCTTAAGATCTGTGCGCATACTATGGAGAACTCCGCAGTTCACGATCAGGATATCCCCCTTTTTCAGGCGGATGCTCTCCCGGTTCAGTCTGGCAAAGCCACTGCCTTTTTCAATATACATGATCTCCATCTCACTGTGCCAGTGGTCATACAGTGCATGAAAGATCTCACAGTTCGCCATATAGGTTTCCACCGGCAGCTCAAAGGAACCGTGAGGGCTTAACTCTTTTAAATTATCATCCACTTCGGATACGTGAAGAGGATTTTTTGCGGATGTGTCTGTTTCTGGCATGATTTCCTCCGTGATCAATATCTATCCTGCGAACACTTGCCTTACGCTGGATATACAATCCTTGCATGATGATTCTGTTTGACTCCCTTAGTGTAAAGGATATTTACAACCATGACAATATTATATTTTCCTGTTTTCTTTTTTATGACGTTACGGTTACTCTGTTTTCAGCAACACGCTTCGCGATGCACTTCCATAAACGGCAACCTTGACTTTTCCCCTTCCAACTGCTATATATAATATTTAGAATAAAATAATTTGACTTTAAAAGGAAAGAAAACTACCATGAATCCATTAAAAAAAGCTTACTGCCGGGTTTTCCAGAATGTCTTTAAATTCGCCCTTCCACTGCTTCCTTACCGCAATCCGAAGATCATCGGAAGCGTCAAAGGTATTCCGGAAGTTCTGGAAAAAAGAAACTATAACAATGTACTCATCATCACAGATGCAGGGATCCGAAGCCTTGGCCTTACAGAAAGACTGGAGCAGACACTGAAGCGAAGCTGCATCTCTTACCACATCTATGACAAAACCGTTGCCAATCCAACAACCGTCAATGTGGACGAAGCCCTTCACATGTATCTGGACAATGACTGCCAGGCGATCATCGGCTTCGGCGGAGGTTCCAGTATGGACTGTGCAAAAGCCACAGCAGCCCGCATTGCCAAGCCACACCAGTCTCTTGCTCAGATGAAGGGAATCCTGAAGATCCACAAAAAGCTTCCTCTTCTCATCGCCATCCCCACGACTGCAGGAACAGGAAGTGAAACAACACTTGCTGCTGTCATTACCGATGCAGAAACACGGCACAAATATGCCATCAACGATTTTCCGCTGATCCCACGCTACGCAGTCCTTGACCCGAAAGTGACTTTAAGCCTTCCGCCGTTTATCACAGCTACCACCGGCATGGATGCCCTGACTCACGCAGTGGAAGCCTACATTGGAAATTCCACTACACCTGGCACAAGAAAAAATGCCCTGGATGCTGTCAGACTGATCTTTGAAAATCTGGATACCGCCTACACAGACGGCAATAATATTGAAGCAAGACGAAATATGCTCCGCGCCTCCTATTTCGCAGGCTGTGCCTTCACCAAATCCTACGTTGGATATGTCCACGCAATTGCACATTCCCTCGGCGGAAAATATAATGTTCCACATGGGCTTGCCAATGCAGTGATCCTTCCTATGGTACTGGAAACATACGGAGATTCCATCACTCACAAACTCCGCAACCTTGCCGTAACTGCCGGTCTCTGCGATAAACATGAGGACGATAAAACTGCTGCCCGGATGTTTATTGATGCAATAAAAGATATGAAAAAACGCTATGGCATCGGAGACTATATTCCGGAAATCCAGGAAACAGACATCCCGGAGCTTGCCCATTACGCAGATAAAGAAGCCAATCCTCTGTACCCGGTTCCTGTACTGATGGATGCCGGCGAACTTGAAACACTGTATTACAGACTGATGCCTCCGGCAAGCAATTGCTAAAACAGCCATTGGCATAGAAAGATTTTTTCGATATTTCGAATACAGTTTTTTCAGAAAGGACTACAATTCCATGGAAAAAGAACAGATCAACCAGCTTTTAGATAAACAGCGCCAGTACTTCTACTCCGGCGCAACTCTTGACCTTGATTTTCGCATCAGCGCCCTGAAACGTCTCCGCGCTTCCATCCGGAAACACGAAGATCAGATCCACGCCGCGCTGAAAAAGGATCTGGGAAAAAGTAATTTCGAAAGCTATATGTGTGAGACCGGACTGGTGCTCTCCGAGATCACACATATGCTGAAAAATATCCGCTCCTACGCAAAAGAACAGACCGTTCCAACTCCACTGGCACAGTTCCATTCCCACAGTTTCCGCAAACCATCCCCCTACGGTGTTGTTCTCATTATGAGTCCGTGGAACTATCCGTTTCTTCTCACCATAGAACCACTGGTAGACGCCATTGCAGCCGGAAACACAGTCATCCTAAAACCAAGTGCCTACTCACCGGCAACAAGTGAAGTGATCCGTCTTCTCATCCATGAATGTTTCGATGAAAAATACGTTGCAACTGTCACAGGCGGACGTGCGGAAAACACACATCTTCTCAGTCTGCACTTTGATTACATCTTCTTCACGGGAAGCCAGTCTGTAGGAAAAGAGGTCATGAGAAAGGCTTCCGAACACCTCACACCAGTCACTCTGGAGCTGGGTGGAAAAAGCCCCTGCATCGTGGACAAAACAGCCAATCTCCGCCTTGCGGCAAAACGTATCGTATTCGGCAAGTTCCTGAACTGTGGCCAGACCTGCGTGGCTCCGGACTACATCTACTGTGATCCGGAGATCAAAGAAGCCCTGGTCGCAGAGCTTCGCAGACAGATCACACGCCAGTATGGAAAAGAACCACTGAAGAACCGGAATTATGGAAAGATCATCAACGAAAAGCATTTCGACCGTATCAACAGTCTGATCGATCCTGCCAAAACTGTCTGCGGCGGTGGTTCCAACCGTGAAACACTTCAGATCGAGCCGACGGTTCTTGATAACGTAACCTTCGAAGATCCGGTCATGCAGCAGGAAATCTTCGGTCCGGTACTTCCGGTCCTCACCTATGACTCTCTCGGAGGTGCCGTAACAAAGATCAATTCCATGGCGCATCCGCTAGCTCTTTATATCTTCACCGAAGATGAAAAAAATGCCCGGGAAGTTACTTCCCGATGTGGTTTCGGCGGTGGCTGTATCAACGATGTCCTCATACATCTGGCAACCAGCAATATGGGCTTCGGCGGCTTTGGTGAAAGCGGTATGGGATCCTATCATGGCATCGACGGCTTCCGGACATTCTCTCATTATAAGAGTATTGTAGATAAAAAGACCTGGATCGATCTTCCTATGCGGTATCAGAAATATCGGAAGATTTATGAGAAAATGGTTCGGATGTTTATGCGGTAGATATGAAGGGAGGGCGCTGCCTGATGCATCGCCCTCCTGTTACTTTAGATTTTCTTATTATTTTTCCCAGATGATCTTTACCGGCATGATCCCGGTCAGTTCTTTGCTTTTTTCATCCGGCTGGCTGCAGCCTGCATAAATTTCAAATTTCTTTCCTTCTTCCATCCGTTTTCCTGTTTCATCTACTACGGTGAATGCTTTTTCCCATATTGGGATTTCTATTTTTCGGCATTCTCCCGCCTTCAGGAATATCCGCTGAAAACCGGCCAGCATCGGATTGGGAATGGCATTTTTGCTGTCGATATTTTTTACATAGATCTGAACAACATCCTCTGTATCATATGCGCCGTTATTCTGCACTTCTACCTCCACGTTTATCTTCTGTCCACATGTTTTGACCTCTGCTTTATCTACTGCCACCTTACTGTACGTCAGACCATATCCAAAAGGAAACTGTGCTTTTCGTTCCATATAGCGATATGTTCTGCCTTTCATGGAATAATCGGTAAAATCCGGAAGTTCTTCCAGGCTTTCATAAAATGTCACCGGAAGTTTTCCTGATGGCGAGATTTCTCCAAACAGTACCTTTGCCGCTGCCTTCCCGCCCTGGCATCCAGGGTACCACAGCATCATGACGGCATCAAATTTCTCTGCCGCATATTTCAGATCAAGGTCACTTCCTGCCAGCAGACAGAATACTACCGGTTTTCCGGTATCTGCGATTGCTTCCATCAGTTCTCGCTGTACTCCGGGAAGTTCAATATCTTCTTTATCTCCCGATACATAGCTGTTTCCGGTGTCTCCCTCTTCTCCTTCCAGTGTCTCATCCAGTCCCATACATAAGATCACCACATCGCTGTTTTCCGCAACCACCTTTGCTTCCGCAATACGATCTCTGGTAAACGCAAGGTGCTCCGTCCGGTCTCGGAACAGATCACAGCCTCTGGAAGTAAGGATCCTTACATCGTCTCCCACATAATCCTGAATGCCTTCCTGTATGGTAATATACCTGGAAGCTGTCCCGTGATAATTGCCGATCAGCGCCTGTCTGCTGTCCGCATTTGGTCCGATGATCCCTATTGTTTTCAGTTTTTCTTTATCAAGCGGAAGAATCCCGTTATTTTTCAGCAGAACAAAGCTTTTTTCCGCTGCTTTCTCCGCTGCATCCAGATGCCTGGGAGATTCTACCTCAAGATAGGAGATATGGTCATATTCGCTTCCATCAAACAACCCCAGCAGATACCTTGTGGTAAAAAGCCGCACTGCTGCCCGGGTTATGGTTTCTTCTGTGACAAGCCCCTTTTCGTATGCCTTCATAATGTGAAGATAGGTATTTCCACAATTCAGGTCACAGCCATTATTAATCGCCAGTGCTGCAGATTCAACGGCTGTATCCGTTACCATATGGTGTTCGTGAAAATCACGGATCGCCCAGCAGTCTGATACAAAATGCCCCTGAAATTTCCATTCGCCTCTGAGTTTTTTCTGTAATGTGGGACTTCCGCAGCAGGGTTCCCCGTTTGTCCGGTTATAAGCTCCCATAACCGCTTCTACTTTCGCTTCTTTTACCAGACCTTCGAATGCCGGCAGATATGTTTCTTCCATATCTTTTGCGGATGCTTCCGCATCAAATTCATGACGGAGTGCCTCCGGCCCGGAATGTACTGCAAAATGTTTGGCACAGGCTGCTGCCTTCATTGTATCCCCATTTCCCTGAAGTGCTTTTACAAAGGAAACTCCCAGTTCTTTTGTAAGATACGGATCTTCCCCATAAGTTTCATGGCCTCTACCCCATCGTGGATCACGGAAAATATTGACATTAGGAGACCAGAACGTCAATCCCTTATAAATATCTCTGTCACCGTTTACGGAATATGCATTATACTTTGCTCTGCCCTCTGTTGCCACGATACCGGCCATCTCTGCCACACTTTTCCGGTCAAAAGCTGCCGCCATTCCGATCGCCTGTGGAAAAACCGTTGCCTGCCCTGCTCTGGCAACACCGTGAAGTCCCTCATTCCACCAGTTATACGCCGGAATTCCCAATCTTTTTATTGCAGGTGCATCGTACCTTAACTGACTGGCTTTTTCCTCCAGAGTCATCCTGGCAACCAGCGCTTCTGCTTTCTTCTTTGCTTCTTCCCGATTCATCCCCAATTTCCTCCTCACCTTTTTTTATATCATCTATCATTTGGTCTCTGACTGTCAAGTAGATATTTCCTGCAATTTTTCCGGCCTCTGTTCAGAGCAGAAAAAAAATCTACTTTACCCTTTCTTTGGGATAAAGCAGATTTTTATTACACTTTGTGATCTGTGTTGCGATTTCAGCCGGGAACTTATCTGATCGCATCCTTCATCTCTTTCACATAAGCCTTCACCTTCGGCACGCAGTCTTTGCCGTAGGCACCACAAAGCTTCACGATCGCAGATCCTACAATGGCACCGTCTGACTGATCTGCCATTTTTTTTGCCTGCTCCGGTGTGGAGATTCCGAATCCTACTGCACATGGAATGTCTTTCTGAGCCTTTACTAATTTCACCATAGCTCCGATATCTGTGGTAATGCTGGTACGCATTCCTGTTACACCAAGGGAAGATACGCAGTAAACAAAGCCTTCCGCCTCTTTTGCGATCATGGCGATCCGCTCATGGGAGGTCGGTGCGATCAGGGAGATCAGGTCAAGGCCGTACTGTTTGCACACAACATCAAACTCTTCTTTTTCCTCAAACGGAACATCCGGAAGAATCAGTCCATCCATTCCAACTTCCGCTGCTTTCTTGATAAAACGCTCTGTTCCGTAAGAAAATACTACGTTTGCATAGGTCATGAATACCATTGGGATTTTTGTATTTTTACGGATTTTTTCTACCATTGAAAAAACTTTATCTGTAGTCACACCGCCTGCAAGTGCCCGGACATTGGCTTCCTGGATCACAGGTCCCTCTGCGGTAGGATCTGAGAACGGGATCCCAAGCTCGATCAGATCTGCTCCTGCTTCTTCCATTGCATAAACCAGCTGCTCTGTTACCTCCAGAGACGGATCTCCGCAGGTCAAAAAAGGAATAAATGCTTTTCCGTTTGCAAATGCCTCTGTAATTCTCTTATTCATGAATATCCTCCCCTCTGTAGCGGGCGATTGCCACACAGTCCTTATCTCCACGTCCTGAAATAGTAACTACCATGATCTTGTCCTTTCCAAGTGTCGGTGCGATCTTTTTCGCATAGGCCACTGCGTGGGCACTTTCGATCGCAGGAATGATTCCTTCTGTTCTGGAAAGATATTCAAAAGCCTCTACTGCTTCGTCATCTGTAACAGGAACGTACTCTGCTCTTCCGATATCATAAAGGTGTGCATGCTCCGGACCTACACCCGGGTAATCAAGACCTGCGGAGATGGAGTATACCGGTGCGATCTGTCCGTATTCATCCTGGCAGAAGTAAGATTTCATACCATGGAAGATTCCGAGACGACCGGTTGCGATGGTTGCCGCAGTCTCCGCAGTATTCACGCCACGTCCTGCTGCCTCACAGCCGATGAGACGAACGTCTTTGTCCTCAATGAAATTGTAGAAGGTTCCGATAGCATTGGAGCCGCCGCCCACACAAGCCAGGACAACATCCGGAAGTCTGCCCTCTTTTTCCAGCATCTGTTCTTTGATTTCCTTGGAGATCACGGCCTGGAAATCACGTACGATGGTCGGGAACGGGTGCGGGCCCATAACAGATCCCAGTACATAATGGGTATCTGCAATACGGTTTGTCCACTCACGCATGGTCTCGGAAACGGCATCCTTTAAGGTTGCGGTTCCGCTTGTGACTGCATGGACCTTTGCTCCGAGGAGACGCATTTTATATACGTTCAGAGCCTGACGCTCGGTGTCCTCTTTTCCCATGAATACCTCACATTCCATTCCCATCAGTGCTGCTGCGGTTGCAGTTGCAACACCGTGCTGGCCGGCTCCTGTCTCTGCGATGACACGGGTCTTGCCCATTTTTTTTGCCAGGAGCACCTGACCAAGTACGTTGTTGATCTTGTGGGCTCCTGTGTGGTTTAAGTCTTCTCTTTTCAGATAGATCTTGGCTCCGCCAAGGTCCTCGGTCATATGTGCCGCATAGTAAAGACGGGATGGTCTTCCTGCGTATTCATTGAGAAGCTCTGTGAGCTCACGGTTGAATTCCGGATCGTTTTTGTAATGGTTGTATGCTTCCTCAAGCTCCAGAACGGCGTTCATCAGTGTTTCCGGGATGTACTGTCCGCCATGGATGCCGAATCTTCCTTTTGACATGTTATATTTCCTCCTTTATGTTCCTTACTGCGTATACTGCTTCTAATATTTTATCCGGGTCTTTGTGACCGTCGGTTTCTACACTGCTGCTTAAATCTACTGCCCAGGGGTGAAGCAGATGTATGGCCGATTCCAGATTTTCACAGCCCAGACCTCCTGCCAGAAACCAGGGACGTTTGATCGCCGGTACCAGACTCCAGTCGAAAGTTTCTCCTGTTCCTCCTGCGCCCTGATCCAGCAGAATATAGTCTGCTTCCGAACGGATCGTTTTCTTTATATCTGCTTCTGTTTTTATGGAAAAAGCCTTTATCAGAAGCTGGTCTGTCATGGTCTTAAGCTGTCTGATATAATTCTCGTCCTCCTGGCCGTGAAGCTGTGCCAGTGCGATGGTTCCCTCGTTTAAAAGCTGTGCGGGAAGCTCCACCGGTGCATTGACGAATACGCCTACCGGCAAAATGCTATCATCCAGTTCTTCCCGGAAAGCCTTCAATTGCTCCACGGTGACGTTTCTTCTACTTTTTGGGAATTCTACAATGAATCCTGCAAAGTCCGGTTTAGCCTGGTTCACTGCCTGGATATCTTCCGGGCGGGTCAGGCCGCAGATCTTGATCCTGGTTCTGCTCCCATGTTTCAACGGTTGTTCTCTCATATTCAGCCAATCCTGCCCTTTCTGTATGACCCTGCCCCTTCCTGTTTCGTTACTATTTGCTGCTGGTCAGCTCTGTTACTTATTTACTCTATTCTTTCGTTTGGCCTTTATACAAGCGCTCCACCATTCAGATTTTCCAATGCAGCTTTCTTATCCGGGCTTCGCATCAGGGTCTCACCGATCAGGACTGCACCTACCCGGTTTCTTTCCAGGATAGCGATATCACCTGCGTTTTTGATTCCGCTCTCAGACACAAATACCACATTGTCCGGTGCCAGGTTTCGAAGACGGATGCTGTTATTCATATCAACCTTAAAGGTTTTCAGGTCACGGTTATTTACACCGACGATCTTTGCACCTGTCTTTAATGCTCTTGCCACTTCATTCTCGTCATGAGCTTCCACCAGTGCATCCATTCCCAGAGTTTCTGCAAGCTCTCGGTATTCCAGGAGTTCCTGGTCATTTAAGATAGCACAGATCAGAAGCACTGCCGATGCACCGAATGCTTTTGCCTGATAGATCATGTACTTATCCACCGTGAAGTCCTTCCGAAGGACCGGAATATCCACTGTTTCTGTGATCTCACGGAGATAAGTGTCACTTCCCATGAAATAAAATGGCTCTGTGAGGCAGGAGATCGCAGATGCACCTGCTGCCTCGTATTCTTTCGCAATTTCCAGATACGGAAATTCCGGTGCGATCAGCCCCTTGGAGGGGGAAGCTTTTTTTACTTCACAGATGTAGGACATACCCGGCTTTTTCAACGCTTCCAGAAAGGACGGCTGCTGTGGTGCTTTTTCTGCCAGGGTTTTCAGCTGATCCAGGGGAAACTGACGTTTTTCCTTCCGGATACGTTCTCTTGTTTTTTCTGCGATTTCCTCCAGAATGTTTTTTTCGCTCATTCTTTGTTTGTCTCCTTGATATTTCAGTTCAACTCTCATTCGGCAATTTCAAGAAATCTGACAGATTAATGTTTCCGTTCGTATCTCTTCCGATAGGGATTGTCGATTTCTCTTCTGCCGCTATTATTTTCAAATCTCGTTACTTAATTTGATGAATTCCGCAAGCTTGGCAGCAGCTGCACCACTGTCGATCAGATCTTCAGCCTTTCTTACGCCGGCTTCCAGGCTCTCTGCCTTTCCTGCGATATAAAGTGCTGCACCTGCGTTCATGCAGACCGCCTGACGCTTCGGGCCTTTTTCGGTTCCGTTTACAATGGCTTTTGTGATCTCTGCGTTCTCTGCCGGTGTGCCGCCTGCCAGATCTTCTTTGCTGCAGCGTGTATAGCCGAACTGCTCCGGTGTGATCTCATAGGACTGGAACCATCCGTCCTTGATCTCGCACACAGAAGTCGGTGCGCTCATGGAGATCTCATCCAGCTTATCCTGCCCGAAAACTACCATTCCGCGGTTCACGCCAAGCTTCATCATAACCTGTGCCAGCGGCTCTACCAGAGACTGGTCAAAGACTCCCATCAGCTCCATGTTTGCGCCTGCCGGGTTGCTTAATGGTCCGAGGATATTAAATACCGTGCGGATTCCCAGCTCTTTACGGATCGGTGCCACATATTTCATGGCAATATGATAATTCTGGGCGAACAGGAAACAGATGTTGATCTTTTTCAGGATCTCTGCACTTTTTTCCGGCGGGATGGTGATCTTTACGCCAAGTGCTTCCAGAACATCTGCTGCACCGCTCTTGGAAGATGCTGCACGGTTTCCGTGTTTTGCTACCGGAACGCCACCTGCTGCGATCACAAGAGAAGATGTCGTAGAAATGTTAAAGGAGTTTGCTCCATCACCACCGGTTCCTACGATCTCCAGAACATTCATATCGTGGAGAAGCTTGATGCAGTGTGCACGCATTCCGGCTGCTGATGCAGTGATCTCATCAATAGTCTCTCCTTTCAGGGAAAGTGCAGTAAGGTAGGATGCCATCTGTACCGGTGTTGCCGCTCCGTCCATGATCTCATTCATTACGGCTTCTGCTTCGTTATATGTAAGATCTTCTTTTTTTGAAAGCTTGATGATTGCTTCTTTGATCATTGTTGTTTCCTCCTGTTCTGTAATGATTCTATCTTTTATGGATTGCTGTTCTCTGTCTTATCTGTCTCTGATAACCTTCATAAAGTTCTCGATCATTGTTTTTCCATCCGGTGTCATAACAGATTCCGGATGGAACTGTAATCCGAATATCGGATATTCTTTATGCTCCAGTGCCATCACCTCTCCGTCCTCAGACTCAGCGGTAACAACCAGTTTCTCCGGTAAAGTATCCCTGATAGCTGCCAGTGAGTGATATCTGGCTGCCGGAAAAGTTTCCGGAAGTCCTTCAAACATCAGGCTCTTTCCAACTTTATGTATCTCTTTCTGCTTTCCGTGCATCAGCTCTTTTGCGTAGGATACTGTCCCTCCGAAGGCTTCACAGATGGACTGATGTCCAAGGCAGATACCCAGGATCGGCAGCTTGTCTTTGAAATATTTTATGGATTCAATACAGATTCCCGCATCCTCCGGTTTTCCCGGACCAGGGGAAAGGATCAATGCCTCCGGCTTCATGGCCTCCAGCTCTTTGATGGTCACTTCATCATTTCTTACCACTTTGATATCCGGCTCCACAGAACCGATCAGCTGGTAAACATTGTAGGAAAAGCTATCATAATTATCGATCAGTACTATCATTCCAGTCCCTCCTGTGCAGTTTCGATTGCCTGTACAACGGCTCTTGCCTTGTTGCAGCACTCCTGAAATTCACTTTCCGGAATGCTGTCTGCTACGATCCCTGCTCCTGACCGGATACAGATCTCACCGTTTTTCTTATAAACCAGGCGAATGGCAATACAGGTATCCAGGTTTCCGGCAAAATCCAGATATCCGATAGCACCGCCGTAAATGCCTCGCTTGCTCTGTTCCAGTTCCTGGATGATCTGGCAGGCACGGAATTTCGGTGCTCCGGAAAGTGTTCCTGCCGGAAGGATGGCATCCACTGCATCCACCGCATCCCTGTCATCCCGGATCTGGCCGGTAACTGTGGAACCAATATGCATCACATGAGAAAAACGCTCAATGCACATATATTTTTCTACGTTCACAGTACCGATCTTACTGATCTTTCCGATATCATTTCGCCCAAGATCCACAAGCATGTTGTGCTCGGCACGTTCCTTCTCATCAGCCAGGAGTCCTTTTTCCAGCGCCAGGTCTTCTTCTTTTGTCTTGCCTCTTGGTCTTGTTCCTGCAAGCGGGAAGGTACTTAATTCTGTTCCTGCAAGCCTGGCAAGTGTTTCCGGGGAGGCTCCTGCAATCTCAATATCATCACTGGAAAAATAAAACATATACGGCGAAGGATTGGTAGCCCTGAGAACACGGTAGGTATCAAACAGACTTCCCTCTGCTTTCGCTCGCATCGGATTGGAGAGCACCACCTGGAAAATATCTCCTTCGTGGATGTAATGCTTCGCTTTCTCAACCATCTCACAGTATTTTGCTTTCGGAAACTGCGGCTCAATGGAAGATTTCAGTTTCAAGGACGGAAATTCCTTCTGTTTTCCGTTTCGGATCAGATCTGCCATCTCTTTTAATTTTGCTTCCGCCTTCTGGTAGGAATTTTCCGGATCATCCGTCATCACCCCGGTGATCAGAAGCACCTTCTGTCTGTAATGGTCAAAGGCAATGACCTGGTCAAAGAGCATTAGATCCATATCTCTGAAATCTTCTACCGTCTTATCGGTAAGCTCCAGCTTCGGTTCACTGTATTTAATATAATCGTAGGAAAAATAGCCTACCAGGCCGCCGGTAAAGGTTGGCATTTTTTCCAGTACCGGGCTTTTGTATTCCTTCAGGATCTTTCGAATAGCATCTCCGGGATGTTTTACCTGCTGCTTTGTTATTTCTTCGGTACCGTCCTCATGGATCTTTCGGATCTGAAGATTTCCATCGGTACAGGTGATCTCCATGGATGGTTCATATCCCAGGAAGGAATAGCGTCCCCATACCTCTGTCTGGCTGGCACTTTCCAGCAGATAGCAGTGTCTGCTGGCTGTGCGAAGAGTCCGCATCACTTCTACAGGTGTATAGCGGTCGGAATACAGTTCTCTGCATACGGGAATACGCCGGTATTCCCCTGACTTTGCGATTTCTCTTAATCCTTCTAATGCTGGATACATATTCAGTCCCTCCTGATCTACATTTATGTAACAAAAAAAGCCCGTCTCCGACAGAATCTGGTTCTGTCAGGGACGAGCTCTAAATTCAAAATCACCCGCGGTGCCACCCTGATTCACGGTCTGACCCGTGCACTTGGCGGAATACCTTCATATTCCCGGCAACTGACGTATGCCCTCACGTCACAGAATACTTGATATCCGAAAATATCTTTCCCTGTGCCCTCTGCGGTCCATTTGATAAACTGCCTCTCGACCCGGCTCTCACCCTCCCGGACTCTCTGTGCGCGCATGAATATCTTTATCTCCGCTTCAACGGTTTAGTGGTTTAGTGGTTTACTCAATTAATTTTTTTCTATAAAATAGCACAGCTTTTCTGATATGTCAATACAAAAGTTGAAAAAAATATCATTTTGTTCTATAATTGTATGAAAGTAATTGTTATAAATATTACATAAGAAAGGAGTTTCACCAGAAAAACACTATGGCTGAAAGAAATACAAACACCTGGCTGGATACCCCTGATCCACAGGTTTTTATCAAAAATTCCGCAAAATTTAATGATCTGATGATGATGTATCGATGTACGGTCCGTGAGGTACGCACCAAGCTGGAAGTCCTCAACGATGAATTTTCATTGGAATATAAACGTAACCCGATCTCCTTCATCAAAACAAGGATCAAAAAGCCGGAAAGCATTTACAAAAAGCTCAAAAAGCTCGGCTATGAGTTTACTGCGGAGAATATTCAGAATCAGCTGAATGACGTGGCAGGCATCCGTGTTGTCTGTGCCTTTATCGATGATATCTACACTATTGCAGACCTGATCACCAGGCAGGATGACATTACCGTCATCCAGGTAAAGGACTATATCAAAAATCCAAAGCCAAACGGCTACCGCAGTTATCACATGATCGTGGAAATCCCCGTATTCTTCTCCAAGGGAAAAACTCCCATGCGTGCAGAGATCCAGATCCGTACCAACGGTATGGATTTCTGGGCAACTCTGGAGCATCAGCTGCGTTACAAGCAGAATATCGAAGAAATGGACGGTTATGAGGATGTCAGCAATGAACTGCTGAACTGCGCCCGCACTGTGATCGATATGGATAACGAAATGCAGCGGATCAAAAACAAGATCGGACAATTCCATGATATTTAAAAAAACAGGTGAGGCTGTTACAGCCTCACCTGTTCTTTCTCACTGTTTTTCACCCGGAACGCCCGTGGTGTCATGTGATAATGTTCCTTGAATACCCGATGAAAATAACTGTTATTTTCATAGCCTACAGCCGCAATGATGTCACTGACAGGCAGATCTGTTTCACACATCAGCTCTACAGCCTTGTTCAGACGTTTTCTCTGAAGAAGTTCCTTGAAATTAAACCCTGTGCTTTTCTTGATCATCTTACTGAGGACATGCATGGGAAGATGCAGACGACCACAAAGCTCCGTCAGCGTAGCAGTCCGGTATTTCTGTTCAATATAATCCAGTGTTGTCATAGAGATCATATTTTCGTACTGATTGGGCAGACGCATCTCCACATACTGCACCGATTCTATCAGATACATGAATATCAGGCCCATTGTGGTCTGATTGATCCGCTCTCTGTTCTCCTCACCGTTTACAAGAGAATAGATGATATTTTCCAGAAGATTCTGGATCTGCAGCACTTCCGCAACCTTAAAATGAAGATATTCCCCACGCTCTTCATCCTGTCGCAGGACATTCACCAGAAAATCTGCCAGCATATTGTCATTGCCCGCCATGGAATAGGCCACATCAAAAAACTCCGGCAGCACCATAAAATTGATCGCAATATCATTCTGCCCCGCTTTCAGAATCTCATGCTTCGTAAACTGATTGAGAAAAAGCAGCTCGCCTTTGTTAACTATGACTTTTTTTCCGTCAATGATATTAGTCAGAGATCCCTCACACACATACAGCACTTCCACAAAATTATGCCTGTGAGCCGGAAAATACACAAAACGGGTGTGTGTACGCACAGCGATCAGCCTGCCTTCTTTCAGCATTTTACGGCTGTCCACAGTAAAGTCCCGACCGGATGTGTAGAGATCTCTATCCACCTCTGCTTCTCCATCCAGGATTTTTCTCTCTTCCTCTGTGATCTTTCTCAGCTGATCCAGTAATGCCTGCTGCATGTGTTTTGCTCCTTCATCTGTTCATGGTTTTCTATTCTGCTGTCCTCATTTTAACACCGCAGCCATAAGAGTACAACCAGAATCAAAAGACTGAAATTTTTTCGGAAACCTTCTATACACCAAATTCAAATATACGAAACAAGGCGGAGTCCGAAGACTCCGCCTTGTCCCAAAAGGATTTATCATATGATTATACAGTCAATCTGAGGATTGATTAGTACAGCTTAGCCATCTCCTCGATGTTGCTTGTATCGAATTTCAGAGGTGCACCAAGAACAACCTCTGTACCGCCGTCATCTGCCTCTGTTACTGTGTAGTCACCAAGGTCACCAGCTGTGAATTTGTCATCTTTAGCACCTGTGATGTCTTCGTTGATCAGAGCGATTGTTGTGTAAGCACTGAGTTTTCCAAGGCCCTGCATATCCCACAGATAGAAGTATGGGCAGGAATGAGAATCATCATCACCTGTGTACTCCTGCATCTCGGATGGAAGTCCAAGACCTGTCAGCTTACAGGAAGATCCGTTATCCTGAAGATATTTAGCAGCTGCTGCGATACCAACTGTTGTAGGTGCGCAGATAACCTTCAGATCCTTGTAGTTCTGAAGAAGAGCTGCTGTCTGGTCTGTGGATTTCTGCGGCTCATCATCACCGTATACAACGTCTACAAGCTCAAGCTTGCTGTATTTGTCATCGCCTTCCATGATGGTCTTCATCGCGTCGATCCATGCGTTCTGGTTAGCGGACTGAGATGTAGCGGAAAGGATAGCGAACTGTCCCTCACCACCGGAAATATCAAGAACTGCATCCATAAGTGCCTGAGCAACTTCTTTTGTACCAGCCTGGTTTACGAAAATCTCACGGCTGTCTTTGTTCGGTGCGGAGTCGAAGGAAGATACCTTGATTCCCTCATCCATAGCTTCCTCAAGCTTAGCCTGAAGAGCGTTAACATCGTTAGCGGAGATACAGATTGCATCGAAGTCCTGAGAAATCAGGTTGTCAAGAACCTTGATCTGCGCATCAGCTGTAGCTGTCTCAGGATAAACGACCTGAACCTCGCCGCCTTCAGCCTCTACTGTCTCCTGGAAAGATTTCGCTGCGATCTCGAAGAATGCATTACCGGCTGCTTTACCAACCAGAGCGATCTTTTTGCCTTTTGCAGAATCGCCAGCTGCTGCTTCTGTCTTAGTATCTTCGGATTTGTCATCTGCTGCAAGAACCGGGCAAACTGTACCAAGAACCATTGCTCCACAAAGGATTGCGCTAATTACCTTTTTTTTCATTGTTGTTCCTCCCTATAAGAATATAATTTTTTTATATGCTACTGCCTCCGCTACACCAATGGAGGCAGCTAACAATCATATGAGTTTCAAAAGTGATATTTAGTTTTTCTTCATTGCGACTGCTTTTTTCACATCGCCGATGATATTCGGAAGAGCTACTGCTGCTACCAGAAGTACACCGATGATGAGAAGGATCACCTGAGCATTTACGTTCTTCTGTCCAAGGCCAACTCGTAAGCATACGATGATGAATGCAGAAATGATACCGCCGGCCAGGTTACCTTTACCACCTGTGGAGGAGATACCTCCGAATACTGCCATTGCAATGGCATCCATCTCAAATCCGTTACCGGTTGTTGTATTTGCACCGTAGGAAGAGGATACCAGGAATACTGCGCAAAGTCCGGACATAAGTCCCATAACTGTGTAGATGATGAAACGGATCTTCTCTACGTGAACACCTGCGTAATAAGCTGCCACACGGTTTGTTCCGATCGCATATGTACGGCGTCCAAATGTACTCTTTCCAAGAAAGATCGCAAAAAGTACACCAAGGATCAGCACCAGGAAAAGAATATATGGAATATTTCCAACCTTTCCACCGATAGCACGGAAGCCATCTGTGTTTGTGATCGCAATACTTCCGCCGGCTCCAAGTGTTACCTCAGCGATACCACGGAAGATGATCTGTGTTGCCAGTGTTACGATCATTGGAGGCAGCTCCTTGAAACGGGTAAGGATAAATCCGTTAACCGCACCACAGAGGGCACCAACAACCAGTGCTGTAAGTACTACTACAATGAACGGAGCGTTTGTGTTGCAGACCATACAGCTTAAGGTAGCGGAGAGACACACGATCGCACCTACGGAAATATCAATCTCGCCTAATACCAGGATGTACGCCATTGGAAACATCATGAATACCTCTGCAAGGTAAACCGGCATCTGACGAAGAACACTCTTCATATTATAAAACTCAGAAAATGATGCGCAGAAAATATTTACCAGGATAAAGAGAATGACCAGGATGCCTTCCCAACTGAATATGATGTGTTTCATCGGATTTTCCGGCACATTGTTAATACTTCTTCCAGATTTTCCAGCCATGATTTACATCTCCCTTCCCTTTAATGCGTTTTTATCTGCGATTCTCTGCAGAACAACGTTGATCACAACTACTACCAGGATGATAACACCCTTGATCATGTTCTGCCACAGTGAACTGATACCTACAAGCGGAAGAGCTTTTGCGATCGTTGCAAGGATAATGGAACCGAGGAATGCACCTACTACGGTTCCACGTCCACCGCTCATGCTTACACCACCGATAACGCAGGCTGCGATAACATCCATCTCACCACCGTACTGCATATCAGGCATTGCAGAAGCATAAACAGATACCTGAAGTGCTCCGCCAAGACCTGCGAGGAATCCCATGATCACATATACAAGAAGGTTGATATTCTTTGCATTGATACCGGAAACCTGTGCTGCACTTGCGTTACTTCCTACTGCGTAGATCCTACGACCGGTTCTTGTCCATTTCATAAAGAAGAAGAATACTACGTAGCATACGATGATCACCCAGATTACCTTGTTGATTCCAAGGAAATTTGTGGTGGCAAAATTCTTAAAATCACCGAGAGCTGCGGCACTTGCCCACTCACCACCGTGAGAAACAAGATATCCCATTGCTCTGTAGATGTACATAAAGCCCATGGTTGCAATGATCGGCGGAACGTTTGCTCTTGAAATTACAAGACCTACAACCAGTCCGCAGGCAATACCGATTGCCATTGCAATGATGAAAGCAAGTAATGTGCTTGTGATATGTCCGTATTTCAGAAGCATACCGATGGACATACCGGAAAGTGCCAGAGTTGACATAATGGAAATATCAATTCCGCCTACCAGCATGACACATAACATACCAAGTGACATTACCATTGTTACTGCATTATTTTTCAGCATCTCCATGAGTGACTTTGGCGTAAGGAATGACGGGCTGATCGCTGTGACAACTGCAAACAGCACGATTACGATAATTGCCAGCAGAGCCTCTCGGGAGCCTGTAATCTTCTTGATGACAGATTTCTTTTCCATTATTTAGTCCCCTTTCCAGTGCTCTTTTCCATGGACAGCTCAAGGATTCCCTCCTGTGTTGCCTCTCCTCTGTTCAGTTCTCCTGTCTTGCGGCCATTACACATAACAATGATACGGTCCGCCATACCCAGGATCTCCGGCATCTCGGAAGAGATCAGGATGATTGCATATCCTTTCTTTGCAAGGTCTCCCATGATCGCATAAATCTCAGCTTTGGCTCCGACATCGACACCCTTTGTCGGCTCATCCATGATAACTACTTTCATTTCCTGAGCAAGAGCTTTCGCAACAACAACTTTCTGCTGGTTACCACCAGACAGAGAGCTTGCCGGCTGGAAGATATCGACTGCCTTGGTATCTACTTCCTCAAGAAGTTTCTTGGAAAGTTCTCTTTCTGCCTTCTCATCGTTAAATCCGGATTTTGCATATTTGCTGATGATCGGAAGTGTTACGTTTCTTCCAAGTCCCCAGCTCATAACCAGACCCTGTTTCTGTCTGTCCTCTGGAAGAAGGATGATACCTTTTTCCATTGCATCAGACGGAGTCTTGATATAAATTTCTTTTCCCTCAAGGAAAACTTTTCCTTCGTCCGGACGGGTAATTCCACAGACAGCTTCCATAACCTCTGTACGTCCTGCACCAACCAGACCGGTAAGACCTACGATCTCGCCTGCATGTACATTGAAAGAAACATCCTTGAAAAATCCTATTCTGGAAAGATGTTCGATACGGAGCATCTCATCTCCAAACTTCACTTCCGGTTTCGGGAACAGATCGTTAATCTCACGACCAACCATTGCCTTGATCAGATCTGCGTTTGTGATTCCATCTACATCATAGGTTCCAATGTACTGGGAATCACGGAATACGGTAACTCTGGAAGCCAGACGGTACATATCTTCGAAACGATGGGAGATAAAGATAATGGAAACACCATTCTCTTTCAGCTTGTCAACCAGTGTGTAAAGCTTCTCGGACTCGTTTCTGGTAAGTGCTGCTGTCGGCTCATCCAGAATGATGATCTTCGCATTTGTGGAAAGTGCCTTGGCGATCTCGACCATCTGCTGCTGTGCAACAGAAAGTGTACCCATCTCTGCTGTTGCGTCAAAGTCTGCATCCAGCTCCTTCAGGTACTTGTTTGCCTCCTGATTCATCTCTTTCCACTGGATCATATGATGTTTAATGATCTCATGACCCATAAAAATATTTTCGGCTACTGTAAGATGCGGATATGATGTAGGGTGCTGATATACGGCAGCGATACCTGCCTCCTGGGCATCCTTCGGACCTTTGAAGTCAACCTTCTGTCCGTTTAAGAACATCTCACCCTCTTCTGCCTTATGTACTCCGGTAATAACCTTGATAAACGTAGATTTACCAGCACCATTCTCACCCATCAGCGCATGAACTTCGCCAGGTTTGAGCTGGAACTGTACATTATTCAGAGCTTTGACACCGGGGAATATCTTCGTAATACCTTTTAATTCAAGAACATATTCTGACACGGCTCTTTCTCCTCCCTTTCCTTTAATCTGATTATATTCTATCATCCGGCCCACAGATTGATAATGGGAATATTTTTGGATAAGGGTAAAATATTCTTCTTTTCCCTGTAAAATATTACTCATAAACCATTGTCCCATTCTCGTATTTCTATATACTTTATGCTATAATGATAACGCTGACGTTACAGTTTTCTGGGAATATAAACAGAGCTGTAAACGTCCGATTTACGAAGCTATAAAGCTATGCTCGATTGGAGAATTGTATATGAAATTACTGATCGTCGATGACGAAGAACTTACGCGTACCGGACTGATCTCATCTATCGACTGGGATTCTCTGGGAATCACCGAGATCCTTCAGGCAGATGATGGTGTGAACGGACTGGAAATGGCCAGACTGTATAAACCTGAGATCATTCTCTGCGATGTACGGATGCCGCGGATGACAGGCATTGCCATGCTGGAGCGTCTGGAGAAATTCCTGCCGGACAGTATCCCTATCTTTATGAGCGGATATTCTGACAAAGAGTATCTGAAAGCTGCCATCAAACTAAAAGCCATCAATTACATCGAAAAGCCTCTGCATCCCGAGGAAGTACAGGCGGCAGTTCTGGAAGCGCAGACTCTTTACAAACAAAAGCTCCGCTCCCATCGTGGCGAAGCGATCCATTCTCAGGAAATCGCTACCCGGCTGGCACAACAGCTGACTCTTCCACCTTCCGATAACAACAAAATTGCAGATCTCTGTCTGGAACTGGGGCAGCCGGAGCTTCTTGAGAACGGCATGAATTTTACCTCTGTGATCGTAAAGCTTAATGAATCTGTGGAGGCTTCCGGTATTTTCCTGGAAGATCTCCAGAACGACATTTCCTGTTTTCTGGAGCATTACCATCTGAAATGTCTTTTTGTGGAAAAAAGAGTTCAGTATCTGGTCCACCATATATATGGAAGGAATGCCCTTTCCCCGACTACCCTTTCCGCAGTGGGAAGCTATATTTCCAGACAATATGACACCTGCGGAAAGCATCTGATCGCAGCCGGAAATACCGTAACGGATATTTTCAAGGTTTATCAGTCCTACGCTTCTGCCGTGATCCTTCTGCAGAACTGTTTTTTCTTTCCGGAAAAAACATTTCTGACGGAAAATGCCATCCGCCTGCTTTCACCGAAGGGACCGGTTCCGGATTCCCTGCATTCACCGGAAAATACTTTTTCCAAATATCTCCTGGCCGGAGAAGAAGAACCCTGTTTTCAGTTTCTTGATGAGCTTTTCCGGTATTATAGCTGCAATCACACATTTATGCCTAACCAGATCCGTGATCTTTATTACCAGCTATTTAATACACTTTCGGCTTCCCGTAAAAAAAATCAGCTGGAAACCGAACTTCATGAAAAGCAGGATCTGATCGTAGATACGTTAAACAACGCCTTCACCTACGAAGAGCTTCACAAAGCTCTGAAAGAAAAAACCGCCCAGTATTTTGAAGATGCGAAAAATTCCAAGCCGGAAAATTCCACGATCTTTATGATCAAGGATTATATCAGCCGGAACTATATGAACGATACACTTTCCGTAAAAGATATCAGCGGCCATGTATACCTTTCCGCATCTTATGTATGCACTTTTTTCAAAAGCGAGACCGGACAGACTCTCAATCAATATCTGACAGAATACCGAATGGAAAAGGCCAAGCAGCTGCTTTCCGATCCCAAATACAAGATTTCCGAGATTTCTTCCAAGGTAGGCTATACGGATGGCAATTACTTCGGAAAAAGCTTCAAAAAATACTCCGGCTTTTCCCCGTCTGAATACCGGGAGAAAATGTCATGAGGGCCCTCTGGCGCCGTTTCAAAAACGGCTACCTGAATTTAAACCTGCAGACAAAATTCACCATTGCCCTGATCAGCATTGTGGTAATTCCTGCCTGTCTTACCGCCTTTCTTTTTTATGGACGACTTTATAGCATGGTGGTTTCCAATACCATCCGGCAGGAACAGGACGCCTCCGCAAAAACTGCACCTCTGATCGAACGGACTATGGATACGATCCTCGCTACTACCCGGAATATTACAGGACAGAATTTTTTTCAGGAACTTTTTTATATGCCGGTCAGCGATTCAGCAGAACAGCTTGCAACATCTAACCATGCCACTGATTTTAAAAATGCCATTCAGCGTCTGACCGCAGATTCCATTGTTACCGATGTACAGATCTATGTGGATTTTCCTGATGATCTGAAGACACTGGATACTTATCCCAATACTGAGAATATCCTTGCTCCCTTAAGTCAGGCGAAAGGTACCTACTGGTACGGTATCTTTCAGGGAAACCGGAACACCCAGGAAATGTTCTGTCCTTCCTTCTATCTTGGTCCCAGGGAAAAAAAGAATTATGGTGATATGGCATATATCTGCCCTTTAAGCCTTTATTATCACTCCACTGCCTATAAGGCTTATCTGGCAGTGTATTATTCCGATGACAAGCTTACTTCCATTCTTTCCGACAATCTATCTCTGGAAGGAAGTGTTTCATATATTGTAAACGAACGTGATGCCATTGTTGCTACCTCAGATTTGTCATTATCCGGAATCTACCAACTGGATTACGACACCATCAAGGCTTCCTTTATGTCTTCCAATAACTTCATTGAGCGGAACATTCTGGACACAAAGGTTTATGCCGGTTTTTACAGCATTGCCAATACGGACTGGTTTATGGTGACGGTCCTTCCTTCCCCGCCGCTGATCCATGCGAGCAACCGACTGATGGTCCAGATCGTACTGATCTATGCAGTTTTTCTGGTTCTGGCTCTGATTTTTGCCAATGTACTGGCTCATTCCATTACCGGAAGACTTTCTTCTGTGATCCGGCAGATGCAGACCGTCCGCCACGGCCCGCCTACTCCTATGGAAAGTCCACAGGCACATGATGAGATCGGTAATCTTATCGATACCTACAACTATATGACTCGAAAAATGGAGGAACTGATGGAAAAGCAGGCTAAGGCTGCAGAAGATCTCCGGATCGCAGAATTCAATTCCCTCCAGGCACAGATCAATCCGCATTTTCTTTATAATACCATGGATATGATCAACTGGATGGCACTGCAGGGACAGACCGATGAGATCAGTCACGCAGTGCAAAGTCTTTCCCGTTTTTATAAGCTGACTCTGAGCCGCAAAAAAGGAATCTCTACCATTGCAAGGGAGCTGGAGCATGTAACCATCTACGTGCAACTTCAGAATATGCGCTACCACGACAGCATTGAGCTGATCACGGATATCCCGGATGAGCTTTCAGAATACCAGATCCCGAAGCTGACTCTTCAGCCTGTTGTGGAAAATTCCATTCTTCACGGGATCCTGGAAAAAGAATCAAAATCCGGAACTATTGTTATTACCGGATGGATGGAAAATGAGGATATTGTTCTTCTGATTTCCGATGACGGTGTTGGGATTTCGCCGGAAATCCTGTCAACTATCCTTTCCGGAAAGGGAAAAAGCCAGTCCGGCGGCACCAATATCGCAGTTTATAATACCCACCGGAGACTCCAAATTCTCTATGGAAATAATTACGGACTCACTTATTCCAGCAAGCCTGGAGAGGGGACGGATGTTGAGATCCGGTTCCCTGCACATCGTGAAAAGTAACTTACGTTCCAAAAAAATCTTTATTCAGAAATGAGGTATGACACTATATGAATACACAGCCAGAAGCTCTTTTATATAATTTTAACGACCCGGAACGGCTTCGCCAGATCCGCCGCTATCTGAACCGTCAGAAGGTTAAGACACGGATCGTCACTGCGCCGGAATTTCTTCATCCGCTGGGATATCTTTTTGAGATTCCGGGATTTCATCCCTCATCCCAGTTTAATCTGGGAAGCAATTTCAGTGATGAGATGATCGTGCTGAAGGATTTTTCCAGTGCACAGATGGATGGTTTTCTTGCTTTTTTCCGTGAAAACCAGATCCCACCTGTTGCACTGAAGGCCATGCTCACACCGGTAACTCAGCACTGGTCTTCCATCCAGCTGCACGATGAGCTTTCCAGGGAGCACACACTTATGCATAAAAAATAACTGCAAAACCAAAATCTGCCGAATCTGCCTGCTGCATTTCCGGCAGATCTTTTTTATCTTATTTTTCCCACTGAAAAAGGAGACCGCTCCGCGCAGTCTCCTTTTTTGAATATGTTTTAGGTTGAATACATAAGAAAGAATTTATCTTGTCACGATATCTACCGGTACGTTAAAGATTTTTGCAACCTTCAGGATCGTATCGATGTGTCTTCCTGTAGCAGCTGCCATATGATGTGTCGGGCCAGCCTCGCTCCAGCGGTTAACGAACTCTCTTGCTCCGCATGTGAAGCGTGTTCTCATGTTTGTATCACCGAAGGAAAGGATCGGTCCCTCCTCGTTTACGCCCTCAGCTACAACGAATTTGAAGTTTCCGTCTTTATCCTGAGTGATTGCAAGGTAGGTTACAGGGCCTGTGTATGGATAGAACTGTGTCAGGTATCCGCCGCCTGTTTTGCCGTGGAATACCGGCACGATTTTCATGGTTGGTTTCTTGTCGGAGATGTCAGCGTCACCGCTTCCGGAATGTCCGATGATGCAGATGTCATCATTGAAGTCGATGGAGTACATCTCAGAAAGCTGGCCTGTACCGGAAATTGTCTTTAAGATACTCATTGCCATGGCAACCTTCATGTCACCCTCTACCGCACATGCAGTACCCTGTTTGATCAGCATGGAGAAAGCCGGGATCAGCATACTGTCAAGGACTCCTGCTTTACCCTGTGCAAATCCGTCGTAATGGGAAGCGATCATTCCAAGATGCTCGTCTTTTACCCACTCCTCAAAAGCAACTACATATTTTGCCATATCCCATACTTTCTCAATGGTGCCGCCGCCCTCAATATCGAATGTATCAAGGATATCCTGTGCTTTTGCCCGGATTGCCTCCTCATCTGTAATATCATCAGCGATCGCCCACATCTTCTCCCAGTCGAACTGTTTTGTGTAGAGGAACATTCTGTTATAGAGGTTTGTCTCATCAATATACAGATCCATCATACCCGGATATGGTCTTCCGATCTGCGCAATGTTAGTCTCACGGAATCTTCTTCTTACCTGAGCAGCCTTGCACCAGTCTTCGATCTCAGCCTGAACTGCAGGATCTCCGCCTTCTACAACGCCTGTGATAACCGCATGTCTCTTGCCTGCTCTCTCAAGGTCAGCAACTGCCTCGCCTACAGCACCGCATGCATAGCCTTCACCCAGCCAGGAGGCAATGTCAGTGTGCTCATAATCCAGCGCTTTGATCTTCTGAACGTTTACAAGAACAACCGGAACATCCAGATCACGGATCGCCGGAAGCATGTTGTAGGATGTTGCGTATGTCAGCATCTGAAGAAATACAAGGTCAACATCTGCTGCACGGAACTTATCTCCTGCCACCATTGCCTGCTCTTTTGTTGTCACCATTCCGCCGTCAACGATCTCTACTGTATCCGGGATCGTTTTCTTGAATGCGTCGTACTGTGCCTCAAATTCCGACACCAGTGACGGGAACTGCGGAAGATATGCGCCTAAAGCAATTGAAAATACACCAACTTTTGCCTTTGTGTTAACTAACATAATAAGACCTCCAATTATTTATGCTTTGTATACTTTAATACCGAAGGACTCATGGATGGTTGTACGAGCCTCCTCGATCGTTTTAAACTCCTCGGCCTTCAGCATCTGTGCTGTGATATTACCGATTGCAGTAGCCTCACCAGGGCCTGCATGGATTTCTTTCTTTGTAGCTTTTGCAGTCAGCTCATTTAAGTATCCTGCATTGGAACCACCGCCTACGATATGGATACGGCTGTAGGTTCTTCCTGTCATCTCCTCGATTTCTTTTGCGATCTTAGCGTAGCAATCTGCAAGGCTTGTATAGATAACGGTTGCAATCTCGCCAAGAGTTTCCGGAACCTGCTGTCCTGTTCTGCGGCAGTAGTCCTGAACCTCTTTTGTCATGTTCTCAGGAGAAAGGAAGCACTCATCGTTTGCGTTTACTCTTGACGGGAAGTCTTTTGCCTCCTCAGCCATCTCGCAGATCTGTGCAAAGCTGTACGCATCATCAAACTCATGACGTACAGACTGGATCATCCAGAGACCCATGATGTTCTTCAGATAACGGAAACGTCCTGCATATCCACCCTCGTTTGTGAAGTTCATCTCACAGCTCTTCTCAGAGCAGTCTGCTTCTTTTCTCTCGATTCCCATCAGAGACCATGTTCCGGAACTGATATAAATGAAATCGTCATCATTTGCAGGCACAGCCAGAACTGCAGACCCTGTATCATGTGTAGCCGGTGCTACAACCTCAAGATCAAAGCCAACTGCTTCCTTCACTGCGTCTGTTAAATGTCCGATGCTTGTGCTAGGCATGATCAGCTTCTGGAATATCTTTCTTGGATATCCCAGCATATCGATCAGCTCATAATCCCAGTCCTTGGTTGTCGGGCATACAAGCTGTCCTGTGGTTGCCTCTGTGTACTCGCAAGTTTTTTCGCCTGTAAGAAGAAAATGGAAGTAGTCCGGTACATGAAGAAGTGTCTCAGCCTGCTCCAGATACTCAGGATGTTTCTTCTTCACTGCCATCAGCTGATATACTGTATTGTAGATCGCTTTCTGGATACCGGTTCTTGCATACAGATCCTTCAGGGAAATTGTCTTATAAACTTCCTCGTCCATTCCCTCTGTACGATGATCACGGTAGCCTACCGTGTTGCCAAGAACCTTGTCATCCTTGTCTAGAAGCACAAAGTCAACACCCCAGGTATCAACACCCATGCTTACCGGGATCTTGCCGATCTCTTTACATTTCTTAAGACCATTTACGATCTCGTTGAAAAGGCGGTCAAACTCCCAGCAGAGCTCTCCATCCTTCTTAACCATGCCGTTCTCAAAACGATAGATTTCTTCCAGGATCATTTTTCCGTTTTCCATATGTCCCAGAATGTGACGTCCACTGGATGCTCCGATATCTACTGCTAAATAATATGTTGCCATTTTTAAATCCTCCTCAATATGTAAGCTTCTGATCACTTTCATATCTGATGTTGTATTTATCATACATCAGGATCCTTCCGGTGATAAGAACCTCTTTTGTCAAAAAAAGTGTCTTTATTTGCCAATAATACAGCGATTATTTATGAACTACTACATTATTTGTTTAAAAAATCCGCTGACTGAATCAGCCAGCGGATCTCTTATTTCATACGTCCGTGAACGCAATCCGCGTTCATTATAACTTCACGATCTTATCAATTATATGATTAGTCATAAAGGTTAGGTGCGATATTCTCGTCTTCCATATTTGTTGCATCATACCAGTAACCCTCTGTAGGAACATCCTCAAGCTTCTGGCCGTTTGCTGCTGCTGTCAGAGCGTAGATTGCATAGTATCCCATCATAAGAGGAGACTGTGTAACAGCACCAACGAGTGTGCCATCTTTAACAGCTGCTTTGATGATAGAACCAGCATCGAAACCAACACCAACTACATCACCGTTTGCCGGGTCAGAACCAAGAACGTTAAGGTTAGCATTTGCTGCAAGAACACCCTCTGCGGAAACCTGGTTGGAACCGAAGATTGCAATACAGTTCTCCTGGGAAAGGATTGCCTGTGCCTCTGTGGAGCAGAGCTCTACAGTTGTCTGTGCCGGAACAGCTACCTGGATAACAACGTCAGCGTCTTTAGCGTCTGCGTCAGCACCCTCTGCTGCGTTTACATAGAACTCGTTGCCGCTTACTGCAACTGTCTTTCCATCAGCCTGAAGAAGCTCGATCATCTTGTTGATGAATCCTGTACCACGCTGCTGGATATTCTGAGCTGTTGCATCCTGGTTAACCTCACCGATTACAACCTGTCCGTCAGCATCTTTAACAACGTCTTTAATGCTGTTGTACATATTCTCAGCTGCTACTGCACCAGCCTGTGCGTTGTCTGTACAAACCTCGCATACTACAGATCCCTCTGGAGCATCAGCGATACCTGTATCGAATGTTACAACCGGGATTCCTTTTTCTGCACATGTCTTAAGTGCATCTGTAACGGAAGATGTATCACAAGCTGCAAGTCCTAATCCAACAGGATTGGAAGCGATAGCTGTGTTGATCATGTTAACCTGGTCAGCGATATCGGACTCACTGTTCGGTCCCTGTGGTTTATAATCAACGCCCAGCTCCTTAGATGCTTTCTTCATACCTTCCTGAGCTGCATCCCAGTATGTGGACTGGAAAGATTTAACCATCATCGGGAACACATAAGCTTCGTTTGCTTTCAGTCCGTCGAACTGTGCAGTAGGATCCTCAGCTGCTGTGGAATCTGCAGATTTCTCTGTTGCTGCATCTTCTTTCTCCTCAGCTGCAAAAGCTGCAGTTGCACTCATGCTTGTTACCATTGCTGCACAGAGCATTAATGCCATAACCTTTTTTGCTTTCATATAATATTTCCTCCTTAAATATATTATATAGTTTTTTTATGTTCATACGCCATTGCTACCCCTTGGCGTTTCACATCTTTGATAATGGGTACTGTCACATTTCTCTGTGAACAGCACCCTTTTTCACATTATATCTCACTGCTTATCAGTGAGCTGCTTTTTTCTCTTTCAGGATATCGATCAGAACGGCTACGATCAGAACGATACCGGTGATGATCTGCTGCCAGTTTGCCTGCAGGCCGATATATGGAAGACCTGTTTTCAGAAGCATGATGACGAAGATACCAACGAATGTACCGATCACGGAACCATATCCACCGGTAGCTGCTACACCACCAACGAATACACCACCGATAGCATCCATCTCAAGTCCGGCACCAGTACCAGGCTGTACAGTAGGTGTTACTGCTGCGTATGCGATCGCTGCAAGACCTGTAAACAGACCGCAGACAACGTATACCATTACGTGATAGAACTTTGTATTGATTCCGGAAAGGGCTGCTGCCTCTTTGTTGGAACCGATTGCAATTGTATAACGACCGAATTTGGTGTGGTTCAGGATGTACTCCATAAGAAGAACCAGAATGATCATCCACAGGAAACCGAGCGGATAACGTGAAGCACTTCTTCCTGTACCAACGGTTACCTTGAAGATGCTGTGGAACCATCCACCCGGCTGTGTAAGTCCCGGCCAAGGTGTTGCACTGCAAAGAGATCCGGCACCACGGGTAATCATACATGTACAAAGCGTTGCAAGGAATGGCGGCAGGTTCATAACACCAATAAGTACACCGTTTAATGCACCAACTGCGATACCAAGTACGATACAGATGATCATAGCAAGTGCTACCGGGCAGTTGTTGTTTCTGATCAGTGTTCCTGCGATCAGTGCGTAAGCTACCATACCAGTTCCGATTGACAGGTCAACACCACCAGTGATAAGCGGGAATGTAACTCCGATCGCCATAAGAAGATCGTAATATGAGAAATCCAGCATACTCAGGATCGTGGTGTACTGTCTGAATTCTTTACTCAAGCCTGAGAATATTGCACACAGGACAATGATAACGAGCAAAACAATAAATCTCTGATCACTTAAAATACTTTTTTTCTTCTTAGTCATGACTTTCCTCCTTAATCGATATTCCGTGTGGCCTTGTCCATGATGTTTTCCTGGGTTGCCTCGGAGATATCAATACATCCGGTAACTTTACCCTCACACATGATGATGATACGGTCACTCATTCGGAGAACTTCCGTCATCTCAGAAGAAATCATGATAATGGATTTTCCTTCTGCTGCCAGTCTGTTCATTAATTTGTAGATTTCGTTCTTAGCACCAACATCGATACCTCTGGTAGGCTCATCGAAAATAAGGATGTCACTGTCTCGTGTCAGCCATTTTGCGATAACTACCTTCTGCTGGTTACCACCGGAAAGGTTAACTACCAGCTGGTCTGTAGTAGGTGTCTTAGTTGCAAGTTCGTTTACATATTTCTCAGCAACTTTTTTCTCTTTTGCTTTGTTGATAAAGATACCATTGGTAAACTCTTCCATTGTTGCCAGTGTTGTATTCTCTGTTACAGATTTCTGTACAACACAGCCGTATCTTCTTCTGTCCTCTGACAGATAACCGATACCGTATTTAACAGCATCCTGCGGGCTGTTGATGGTAACTTCGTGAAGCTGTCCATCTTTACCCATAACAGAGATCTTACCACTCTGTTTCGGGTCTGCTCCGAACAGTGCTCTGGCTGTCTCGGTACGTCCTGCACCCATCAGTCCTGAGAAACCAAGGATCTCACCTTTCTTCAGTTCAAAGCTTACATCTTGAACCATCTTTCCTGCGTTCAGATGTTCAACCTTAAGAACTACCGGTGCATCTGCCGGAACTGCACTCTCCTGCTTCGGATCCTCATAAATAACACGACCAACCATCATGTTGATGATATCTTCTTTTGTACTGTCTTTTGTGATGAGAGTTCCTACGTAACCACCATCTCGCATGACTGTTACACGGTCTGTGATGGTTTTGATCTCATCCATACGGTGTGAGATATACACGATACCAAGATTTTTCTTACGAAGGTCACGGATGATCTCGAACAGATCCGCGATCTCTTTCTCGGTAAGTGCTGCGGAAGGCTCATCGAAGATGATGACCTCAGCTTTATGAGAGATTGCTTTTGCGATCTCACACATCTGCTGTTTTCCGACTGTCAGGTTTTTCATCTTTTCCTTCGGATTGATCTCAATGTTCAGATCCTGGAAAAGCTTCTTTGAATCCTCGATCATCTTTTTGTCATCAATGCGGAAACCTTTTTTCGGTTCACGTCCGATGAAGATGTTCTGAGCAACGGTAAGATCACCTACCATGTTCAGCTCCTGATGTACGATTACAACGCCGGCATCCTGTGCCTCACGTGTATTGTGGAATTCTGTTTCCTGTCCTTTGTAAACGATGGAACCTGAATCCTTCTGATAAATACCGGTAAGAACCTTCATCAGTGTTGATTTACCGGCACCGTTTTCTCCCATAAGTGCATGTACTTCGCCGCGTTTTACTTCGAAATTAACGTGATCCAGAGCATGAACTCCAGGAAAGGACTTATCAATGTCCTTCATAGTTAAAATAACTTCACCCATTGTCGCATCCTCCCTCTAAGATCAGTTCTTTCTGCGTCTTGCAGAAACGTCGATATAAACTGCAACGATAACGATGATACCTGTGATGATCATCTGCTGTCCTTTACCAAGACCAAATGCCATGATGCCCTGCTGAAGAAGAGAGATGATGAATACGCCGATTACAGTACCGCCGATGGAAGCAAGTCCACCAACCATGGATGTACCACCCATAACGCAGCCTGCAATAGCCTCGTTGTTGTACTGATCGCCATAGCCAGGCTGAACAGTTGTGTATGTAGCTACAAAGAAGAGTGCTCCAATACCTACCAGGAATCCGCAGATCACATAAGCAAGCATTTCCCATTTCTTTGTGTTAACACCGGAAAGGCGGACAGCCTCTTTGTTGGAACCAAGGCAGAGGATGTAACGTCCCGGTTTTGTGTTGTAAAGAACGATACCGCAGATAACTGCCATTCCCAGGAAGATAATGATTCCTACAGGGAAGCCGTTTACGGAAACGATATTACGGAACCAGCCGTTTGCATCGCCAGCTGCCGGCCAGCTTACGGACTGTGTTTTTGTGAATACAGAAGCAATACCTTTTGCAATGTTCATGGATGCCATGGAAATAATGAATGGTGGCACTGACATGTAAGAAACCATCCAGCCATTAAAAATACCAAAGCAGAGACCGATCAGAATGCAAAGGATCATGGCAACTGCACATGGAACCTTGTAAGATGTCATGCAGTAACCGGATACCAGTGCACAGCAGAACATTACAGGTCCGATGGAGAAATCAATTCCTCCTGTAGCGATTACGAATGTAACGCCAAGTGACAAGAAGCCCAGGAAGTACACATAGTTCAAAGTAGACTTGATGCTATCAACAGCCGGAAACTTGTTTCCAAGAACTACTTTAAAAACCAGGAACATAAGAATCAGAACACAGACAAGAAGTATTCTGTTCAATCCGAGCTTCTTAACGATTGGATTTTGTTTTAAGTTTTCCAATTTTTACCCTCCTCACGTTTTGCACGTATCTTGTGTTTTCTTGGTTATTATAATACCGTCAAAAATCAATAATTGTAATAGAATATCTTTCAAAAAAAGGTTAAATATTTACTGTATGGTAAATATTTAACCCTTTTCTTTGTGCATTTATGACTATTTACGATGTAAGATCACCATATGTTTTTAACGTATTAAACGGAAAAAGCAGTTTTTCGATCTCACTGGTATACATATTGTCAGGAGTCACAAGCTGGCACCCGGAATTAATATTCTTCTTATAGTCTTCTCCACGCAGCATCTTAACAGTTTCCCGAACACCCACATACCCCATTTTAAATGCCTTCTGTACAACGATTCCCTGGAAGATTCCGTGTTCCATCAGCTGGACGGCCTCCTGTGAGCTGTCTACTCCCACCACCCTGATCCGATTCTCTGCTTTTGCTGCCTTTACTGCTCTTGCAGCACCTACAGAGGAATATTCATTCATTCCCGCGATCATCTTGAGATCCGGATATTTTTTCATCAGCTCTTTTGTAAGCTCATAGGACTTGTCATACTGAGAATCACAGTATACCACATCTACGATATTATCCTTCAGACTGCCAAGTCCTGTCCGGAAACCTTTTTCTCTTTCAACTGCCGTAGATACACCCTTTACATGTGAAACGATCGCAATCTGATCATCCGTTCCCACAAGATCCTTCGCAAACCTGCCAAGGATCTGCCCCGCTTCCAGATTATCGGTCGCAACGGTAAGATCCTGGACCTCTTCCTGTGTGTAGGAATCAATAAATGCGATATGTATTCCCTGTTCCTTTGCCTTCTTCAAAAGCTGGTCGGATTCAGTGAAGCTGGACGGCGAGATCAGGATCGCGTCCGGTTTTTCTTCTATTGCCCTTTCGATCAGCTTGTTCTGCCCAGCCACATCATTCTCTTCCTCAGGTGCCCATACGCGGATATCTGCATTATATTCCTTTGCAGCCATCTCCGCCCCCTGGATCAGTGATGTCCAGAAATCATTGGTACCGTCCACAACCTTCGGAATATAGATCAGCGATAGTTTTCTCTCTTCTTCTACCTGTTTATAATAGACTATTCCGGCTACAAGCCCCGCCACAAGGCAGATGACCACTCCTAAAGTCAGGAGTTTTCTATGTTTTTTCATATTGATTCCTCCTGTATTCCCGGAATGGTGATCGTGGCAGTGGTTCCGACACCTTTTTCACTTTCATAGGTGATCCCGTAATTTTCTCCATAATAAAGCTTCAGACGTTTCTGTACATTGTAAACACCCACACCATTGGAATGATAATTCACCTTATGCTTATCATAAATATGTGACAATGTTTCCTCATCCATACCTACACCGTTGTCGATCACCTGAAGAACTGCATTTCCGTCCTTCATAAAGCCTTTTACCTGCAAAAGTCCCTTACTCTCTTTATATTTCAGTCCATGATAGATGGCATTTTCAATAATCGGCTGGAGAACCAGCTTGATCAGAGGGATATTTAATATAGAAGGTTCTACATCGATCTCGAATTCCAGCTTGTCCTTGTAACGCATCTTCTGGATCGTAAGATAACCCTTGGCATACTCCACTTCCCTTGCAAGAGGAACCACTTCATCTTCATTACTGATGCTCTGACGAAGAAGACGCGCCAGGGATGCTGTCATCAGAACAACCTCTTCGTACTTTCTACCCTCTGCCATCCAGATGATCGAATCCAGGGTATTGTAAAGAAAATGAGGATTGATCTGGGACTGAAGGGCCTTAAGCTCACTTTTTCTCTTTGCTTCCTGTTCCTTCACGTTCTGCTCCATAAGATCCTGTATCCTATGTGTCATCACATTGAAAGATTTCGTCAGGCTTCCGATCTCATTCTCTGAATCGATCTCCACATCTGCTCCGTCAAAATGCCCTTCCTGTACTCTGGACATGGAATCTCTGAGACGCTGAAGAGGATATGTAAGACTCTTTGCCAGAAATCTGGAAAAAAGCAGTGCCACGATCATCAGAAGTGCGGAAATAAGCACATAAATACTCTGTGCCTGATTGCTTTTGCGCAGAAGCTCGCTGACGCTCATACAGCCCACAACGGTCCATCCGGTTTTATTTGATCTGGAAATGGAATACAGCTTTCCTCTGTTTCCCTTTTCGGTACGCACCGTATCTTCTTTTGATTTCACGATCAGGTCGATATTCTCAGTCTGCAATTCATTGTAAAGCTGCTGCTGTTGGGGATGGTATACAATATTTCCGCTTTCATCCAGAATGAATGCGTATCCCTTTTTCCCGATCGTATTCTGATCACAAAGTTCACTGATGGCACTGTAATTCAGATCAATAAAAAAGACTCCCTCTTTCTCACCGCTGTTGGAAAAATTACGGATTCCCCTGCTTAAAGTGATCACCCACGGACGCTCTCCGCTGATGATGTGCTGTACATGAGAAGATGTAAGAAGCGGGCCTTCCGGCTTCTGTAAAGCTTCCAGATACCACTCCTGGGTGGAAAGCTTCAGATCCGGATTCACAGACTGTTTGCCGTCGTTGATCAGCTTCCGTCCATTACTTCCAATGATCCCAAGATTTCGGATATCACTTCGTCCATCCAGAATAGTCTTGAACTGATTGATCAGACGCTCTCTTGTTCCATTGTCCACATTTTCGCCAAAAAGATATTGCTGTACATCCTCGTTACTGGAGATCATATAGGCTATATTTTCCATGTAATCAATATAGGAATCAATATTCTGATTCATCTGCTGCACGATATTCTGGGTGTAGACAGCAGAATTTTCAAAAATAGAATTGCGGGTATATCTCATGGAAACACCTGTTATGACCAGCACCGCACTTAAAAGCAGCACCGTCACTACCGCAAAGATCGCACTCTGGATACTCTTAAATTTTCCTATGATCTTTGCCGCAAACCGGATATCTCTCATTTACGTTTCTCCCTTGCATATTCTGTTGGTGTGCAGCCGGTCATTTTTTTGAAGGAGATCCCAAAATAATGGGGATCTGCAAATCCGACTTTCTCGGCAATTTCATAATTCTTCATAGTTGTATTCTCCAGAAGTTCCTTCGCCTTCTCCATACGGGTACGGATCAGAACCTCTGTAAAAGTCTCTCCCGTAAGATCCTTAAAGATCGTACTGAAATAGCTTGTACTGATATTCAGATAGGAACAGATACTGTTCAGGCTTAAATCCGGATCCATATAATTCTTCTGGATATAATCCAGGGCAAGTCTGGCCTGACGCTGTCCGCTGGAGCTGTTTGCATCGGAAAGTGTCTGGAAAATCTCTCCGATATGATTCCTGACCAGTTCAACAGCACTGTCAAAAGAATTCTGCTCCGTAACCTGCTGCAGAAGTGCTTCTCTTTTGGAAAAAAGCCTGTTGTCCGGAACCATATCCTCACAGGTCTCATCTGCTGCACGGATGATCTGCTGAAGATACACGCAGGCACGACTCTTATCCACCCGCGCTTCCTTGATCTCAGAAGAGATCTGTTCCAGAATATGCTCTGCGTTTTCCTTTTTACCCGCTTTCAGAGCAGCTGGCAGCTTCTCTACATAAGCTTTAATGGAAAGATTTTTTTCCTCCAGCTGTTCTTCCATATCAATAAGAAGGCTTCCTCCAAGAAGATAACGATATTCAATAGCTTTCTCTGCAAGTTCATGGGATGCACGAAGCTCCTGCTGAGTTCTGGCCCAGCTTCCCACACCGATAGAAATATCCAGCGACATCAGTTCCTTCAGCTTATCCTGGATCGTCCTGCAGATCTCCATGATCTTCTGTTCAAACTCTCTGGTACGGTTTCCCATGAAAAGAGCACCGACCTTGTTATTTCCAGCCTGATATGCCACTCCTGCTTTTTCTTTGCTGATGATCTCATCACTGATATTAAAAAGGACAAAAGACATCAGTGCACTCTCCTGGCGTTTCTCCACAGTAAGCTGACTGCCGTCCGAATACAGATCCAGATCAAAAACAGCCACACGATAGCATGCTGCCTCAAGATCGATTCCCAGTGCTGCAAGCTCTTCCAGACTTTCCTGCCGTGTCTTGATATTATCCACAAAGCCCTGCAGCGCTCTGGAACGGATCACAATGGCGTTTTTCTGATAATTCTCGGAAGTCTGTGTCAGACGTTCCAGCTTCTCTTTTTCTTTTCTTTGCTGGTCCACCTTCTCCTTCATTTTTCCGATAACATTTCTGAGTTCCATGGCTGTCACCGGCTTCAGCATATATTCACTGACACCATACTGGATCGCCTTCTTGGCATACTCGAATTCTCCGAATCCGCTGAAGATCACGATCACGATGTCCGGATAATTATCATGGAGAAAACGGCTCAGTTCCATACCATCCATATATGGCATAAGGATATCTGTAAGCACGATATCCACCGGATGGTTCTGTACAAATTCCGCTGCTGCTTTCCCGTTATCACAGTCTCCTACCAGCTCACAGTCCATTGCTTTCCAGTCAATATTCTCCCGGATCGCATCTCGAACAAGTATCTCATCATCTACCAGTAAAATACGATACATAATTTCTGTTGTCCCCCTCTGATCAGTTCCTTTTATTTTTATTGCACATCCCCCTGACAGATCCTTCCCCCCGTCTCTGTCATTTTCATTGGTAAGATTACTGTCCTTTCTGTGAACAATAACTGTTAATTCTTTTTATATGTTAACATGTTTGGTTAAAATTTACAACGGAGTTTCTTAGTCCAAATTAAATATAAAGAAATCCCGCATCCAACATATGGGATACGGGATTTTCCTGCATATTTTTATTATTTTACGATAACGCCATCCTCATCCCAGAGGTCATGCCAGTCATTTGCATCATGCCACAGGAATACCTGGCCTTTTACAAGACGGTTGCCTTTTTCCAGAGTTGCGATGGTTGCCATTTCCTCATCTGTAAGTGGATCCTCTGTGACACATTTCAGGTTGCTTGCATAGTTGTGGACAGAGAACGGAATGGAGATCTCGCCTCTCTGATGTGCCCACTTCAGAGCGATCAGAGCCGGGTGAACCCCATGTGCTTTTGCAATTGCCTGCATTTCCGGTACTTCCAGATCTGCAACATCCTCCGGACAGATATCTCTCTCCGGTCTGCGCGGGGAACCGATCGGCATGTAACCTACCGGCTGGATGTTATGTGCTACCAGATAATCATAAAGCTCCTGCTGCTGGAAACATACGTGAAGCTCAAGCTCACAGGTTGCAGGTTTGATCTTCATAAGCGGAAGAACTGCCTCAAGCTTCGGAATGGTCATATTGGAAATACCAATGTAACGGATCTTTCCTTTTTCTACCAACGCCTCACACTGGCGGTATGTATCCATAAACTCCTCCACACTGAAGGGTTTGGAATCCGGATTTCTGGAATCCACATCACATCCCGGTGCATGATAGTTCGGGAATGGCCAGTGGATAAAATACATATCCACATAATCGCACTGAAGATCCTTAATGCTCTTGTCACAGGCTTCCTCTACTCTTCTGTGCATGTCATTCCATACCTTTGTCATGATAAAAAGATCCTTACGCTCTACAACACCTTCGTCAAAAGCGTCCTTAAATACCTGGCCGATCTCATGCTCGTTTCCGTAGCATGCGGCACAGTCAAACATGCGGTAGCCACTGCGGATCGCGCCTGCAACAGCTGCAGATACATCCTCTGCGGATACACGGTCGGAACCGAATGTTCCCATTCCGACACACGGAACCTGCTCGCCGGAAGGAAGTGTCACTTTCGGCACAATTGCCGGATTGATAACTTCTGCCATCTTTACATCTCCTTTTTTATAAAAATTTTCTTATTATAAGCTTATCTTATAAACGCCTGATCTCGATCTTCGGAAGAAGAGCCTCCATATCCTCCATCACAAAGAATCCCGTTTCCTCGCGCATGGCTGCCGCCGCTGAAATTGCACTGGCTCTTTGCAGAGTCTCTTCCAGGGAAAGTCCCTCACTTAATCCAAGGGCAAAGCCTGCGATCATGGAATCTCCGCAGCCTACGGTATTTACCGCATCGATCTTCGGAACCACCGCACGGAAAATCCCTTCCTCTCCGACTACCAGGGAACCATCTGCTCCAAGCGAGACTGCCACGATCTCCACACCACCGGCATGGATGGCTTTCGCTGCTTCAATGATATCGTTGATATCGTCACAATGCTTGCCTGTCAGCATACGGATCTCATCAATGTTAGGCTTGATCAGTGTCGGTGCTGCCTTGATCCCCTCTTCCAGAAGCTTGCCGCTGGTATCCAGGATCACCGGTTTTCCGGCGTCTTTCACAATCTTCACAAGGCGCTGGTAGGCACTTCCGTCAAGTCCCTTCGGCACGCTGCCGGACATCGCCACAACAGAAGCGTCTTTTACAAGCTGGCGGAATTTTTTCTCAAAGCCCTCAAAATCTGCCTCTGTCAGTGTAAATCCCGGCTCCAGGAATTCGGTCTGTACATGATTCACCTCATCCCAGATGTTGATACAGGAGCGGCTCTCCGCCTCTACATGGTAAAAAGCACTCTTAATGCCAAAGGGTTTCAGGGCAGCTTCTATATAATTGCCTGCGTGACCGCCTACAAAGCCGGTGGCAACCACTTCAGCACCGTAAATGGACGCCGGCTTGGAAACATTCAGTCCCTTTCCGCCGGGAACGTAGGTACATTCACGCACACGGTTCACTTCGCCCACTTTAAAATCATCCACTACATAACGCTTGTCAATGGCAGCGTTTAAGGTTACTGTCAGGATCATATCAGTCTTCCTCATTGGAAAGAAGGATCTTTCCTTTTACAAGGCCCGGTGTCTTGAACAGCTGGAAGGCCTCCTGTGCCTGGCTCATCGGTATTTTCTTATAGATGAAGCCCGGGTCAAACTTCAGCTGGCCGGTTGCAAAATAATGCGCCGTCAGCTCCCACTCACGTCCCGGATATGGTGCACTGTAGGACATCCAGGAACCGGTAAGCTTGAACTCCTTACGGTTCATGTTCTCCCACTCCTTCGGTGTAAAGGTAAGGTTTTCATGAGGAGTACCAATGAAGCATACATGTGCCTTGTTTGCTGCAAGCTCAAATGCCATATGCATGGTAGGAACCTGTCCGGCTGTCTCAAATACGAAGCCGTAGCCCTTTCCACCTGTAATGGCCATGGCTTTTTCCATATATCCCTCTTCCTTTGTGTTGATGATCTCATCTGCGCCGAGACGCTTTGCAAGAGCAAGTCTCTCATCGCTGATATCAAAGACCACTACCTTTTTGGAGCCAAAGATCTTTGTCCACTGCATGGTGAACATACCAACTGTACCGCCGCCAAGGATCGCCACATACTCACCGCCGTGGTAATCGTTCTGGAATACACCGTGGATAGCTACGGTTGCAGGCTCAAACATGGCTCCCTGCTCATATGGAACATTGTCTGCGAATGGTACTGCATTCTGCTCAGGAACCACTACATAATCTGCGTTTGCTCCCTGCTCTCTGGAACCGATGAAGCTGTAATGCTTGCAGAGAGAGAAATTACCCTTCTGACAGTCGTCACATTTCATACAGGGAAGAAGCGGTGCACCGGATACACGGTCGCCGACCTTCACCTTGGTAACGCCTTCTCCCACTTCCACCACATCGCCGGAAAATTCATGTCCAAGCACGATGGGATAAAAATGTACGCCGTGATTTAATACACGCGGGATATCAGATCCGCAGATCCCGGAATATCTTACCTTGATCTTCACATGGCCCGGTGTTACCTGAGGTTCTTCCACTTCCTGATACTGAACATCCTCATTTGCTACTACTACTGCTGCTTTCATGATCACTTTTCCTCCTCATTTCTCATCATAGGTTCAAGAGATTTATAGAGATTTAAATAGGTTTTATAGGTTTTCTCATAAACGTCCCGGTTTTCCGGGTTCGGTTCATGTCTTCTTGTTTCCTTTACCGTAAGACGGATGGCCTCATCATAATCCTGATACATTCCAACACCAACACCTGCCAGAATCGCTGCACCAAGTGTTGTTGCCGTATCAGAGGACGGCACTACGATGGGTTTTCCTGTGATATCGGATTTGATCTGTGTCCAGAGAAGAGAATTTGCAGAGCCTCCCATTGCACGGAGAACTTCCACATCTGCTCCCGCTTCCTTTGCCACCTCAAGGTTGTGTTTCAGCGAAAGTGCTACGCCTTCCATACAGGCACGTACCATATGTCCCTTGGTCTTGGCAAAATCCAGTCCGTAGAATACGCCCTTCGCATTAGGATTCCAGATCGGGGAACGCTCACCGGACATATATGGAAGAAATACCACTCCGTCACTGCCTGGTGCGACCCTTTCCGCGATCTCATTGAGCTGGTTCAGAGAAGAGCCTTTTTCCCCTGCTACAGAGCGCTCATAATCTGCAAACTCACGTTCAAACCAGCGCATAACACCACCACCTCCGGTGGTTCCTCCCTGAAGGAGCCACTGTCCCGGAACCACGTGATAGCCAAGGATCAGTCTGGGATCTGCCTTGTACGCATCCATGCAGATGCTCATTCCGCCGGCCTGTCCTCCCTGCTCCTGTGTCTCACCCGGATGGATCACTCCAGCCCCCAGTGTTCCGCATGCTGCATCCAAACCACCGGCAACAACCGGTGTTCCCACAGCAAGGCCGGATTCCTTCGCCGCCTTCTCTGTAACTGTTCCCACAACATGATCACAGGCACAGATCTCAGGAAGAAATTCCATGGGAATCCCAAGCTTTCTGCACATATCCTCATCCCAGGCTGCCTTTCTCATGTCAAAGCAATGCAGGCCATAGCCCTGGGAAACATCCTGGCTCATCACACCCGTCAGCTTATATGCAATGTAGCTGTTAGACTGCAGGATCTTGTGGATCCTTTGGTACACCTCCGGGAGATTTTCTTTATACCAGAGGATCTTTGCAGTTGTGTAGGACGGCTGAAGGGAATTACCGGATACTTCAAAAATCTGCTCTGCCCCGATCTCTTCATTCAATCTGTCACAGATAGACTGTGCTCTGGTATCCATCCAGATCGGAGTGTTTGTCAGTACATTTCCGTCCTTATCTATGGCAATGGCTGACCAGCTCTGGCCGTCAATACCGATGCCTGCGATCTCCTCAGGTGCTATCCCCGCTTTTTGGATGGCCTTCTTTACCGCCTGACAGACAGCACTCCACCATTCTTCCGGATTCTGTTCTGCCCAGCCCTCCTTCGGATAATAAACCGGATAATCGCCGTTGGCCGCAGCCACAACCGTTCCCGATTTTTCAAAAACCGCAACCTTACAGGCACTGGTGCCGATATCAATACCTAATAAATATGGTTTCATTATAGCTTCTCCTTCTCGTCCAGCACACGGACGGATTTTCCCATGATGATCTCTGCGCCAAGCTTCTCCGTGATCGGTTCTGTTTCTTCACTTGCAGCCCCTTCCAGCCGTTTCAGCATGATTCCCGCCACTTCTCCGGCAATCCCCTGTGTAGGCTGTGCCACAATGGTAAGCTTGGGATTGCATGCTCTGGCAAACTGCAGATTGTCAAAACCGATCATAGACAGCTGTTCCGGGATCTTAAGACCCAGCTCATTCATCCCGATCACCGCCCCCATGGTCATCTCATAGTTGGTAACAAACACGGCCGTCATATCCGGATTGTCCGCAACAAGCTTCTCAATTCCCTGCACACCGCCCTGAATGGTATAATCGCCGTGATAGATCAGAGATTCCCGTACCGGTATATTTTCTTTTTCGTATGCATTGCGGTACCCCTGGAGACGTTCCTGAGCGGTGGAAATTTCCTCCGGTCCGCCAATGATCCCGATCTTACGGTGTCCTGCCTGAAAAAAAACTCTCATTGCGTCCTCAGCCGCCTTCTCGTTGTCTACAAGAACACTGTCACAGGAAAGCTCCCGGATCCTGCGGTCAATGAGTACGATGGGCTTTCCGGTTTTCTGGAATTTTTTCAGATGATTGCCTTCCGCATCTACCGGCATGCTGATGATCCCGTCCACACGCTTCCGGCTTAAAAACTCCACTGCATCCCGCTCCAGTCTCTTATCGGTACGGCAGTCACAGACAATAGTCGCATATCCGTGACTCCTTAAGACATCCTCCATTCCTGTGATGATCTCCGCGCAAAAGGTATTGTTAAGCTCCGGGATCACCACGCCGATGGTCTTGGTAGCATTGGTCTTAAGCCCTCTGGCCACCTCATTGACCTCATAATGCAGCTCCTGAATGGCCTCCTCGATCTTTATTCTGTTTTTTTCTCTTACGTTTCCGCCGTTAAAATAAGAAGAAATCGTTGCGAGCCCAAGTCCGGTCCGCCTGGCAATATCTTTCATGGTTGCTGCCATACAGATCACTCCGTTTCTGTTTTTTTACAGAAGATCATTCTGCCTTTCCATCACAGCCGCAAACCTTCATACGCGCCTCAACCAGCTCCTTCACTGCCTGGATCGCTTTCTTTCCGTAGGCTTTCGGGTCGATGGTGTTCTCATTCTCTGCAAAGGTCTCCTTCACTGCCCTGGAATATGCAGCACGAAGCTCTGTTGCAAAGTTAACCTTGCAGATACCACGTTTTACACAGTCGCTGACATCCTCATCACTGAGTCCGGATGCCCCGTGAAGAACAAGGGGGATATCTACAACTTCACGGATCTCGCTTAAGCGTTCCTTGTCAAGAACCGGTGTTCCCACATAGAAACCATGTGCGGTTCCGATGGCAACTGCCAGGGAAGTAACACCTGTACGCTCCACGAATTCCTTCGCCTCCTGCGGGTCGGTGTTAGTGTCTGCCTCAGCCTCAAGATCATCCTCTTTACCACCGACCTTACCGAGCTCAGCCTCACATGGGATATCCAGGGCTGCTGCCACATCCGCAACTCTCCTGGTCTCTCTGATATTATCCTCAAAATCCAGCTTGGAACCATCGATCATCACAGAGGTATAGCCTGCATGCATTGCCTGCATCGCAAGTTCAAAGCTGCTGCCGTGGTCAAGATGAAGGCATACCGGAACGGAAGCCTTGGCTGCCTCTGCTGCTACGATCGCAGCGTAAGTCTCAACCGTACCATATTTAACAGTAGAAGGTGTTGTCTGGATCATAACCGGTGCTTTCAGCTCCTCAGCTGCCTGGATGATCGCCTTCACCATCTCCATATTCTCTGCGTTGAATGCTCCTACTGCATATCCGCCCTTCTGTGCCTTTAACAGCATTTCCTTCGATGTAACCAGTGGCATAATCTTCTCCTCCTTGGAATCATAATCATTGTGTTTGTTTTGTATTATTTTCTCATTTGATCCAGAAACCGAAACGTTTCCGTTTGAGTTCATCATAGCGCTCCATACGTTTTCTGTCAACCATAAAATTTTCATCATTTACAGGAAAATATTCCCTTGAAAAGGAGGCCAAATACCGTTAGATTAATTAATAAGAGTTCTAAAGCCTGTGGCCGGGCAGGTCTGTCTGATACTACCGGCGTCATAACAGTTTCGGAAATCCATGTATCCTGTTCTGATCACCTGAGCCTGATGCTATAATTTCCGAAATGCTGTAAGTACACAATGATCTTAGGAGGATATGAACTATGTTAAAAGGAATTCCAGAAATCTTATCACCAGAATTACTGAAGGTTTTATGTGAGATGGGACACAGTGACCGTCTTGTTATCGCTGACGGAAACTTCCCTGTAGAATCCATGGGAAAAAATGCCATCACCATCCGCTGTGACGGACATGGCGTTCCGGAGATCCTGGATGCCATCCTGAAGCTCTTCCCGCTGGATACTTATGTAGAGCATCCGGTAAACCTGATGGAAGTAATGCCTGGCGATAATGTGGAGACACCGATCTGGGATACATATAAAGAAATCGTTTCCAAGCATGACGAGCGTGGCGAAAAAGCCGTCGGAAACATCGAGCGTTTCGCATTCTATGACGAAGCAAAAACTGCATACTGCATCATCTCCACAAGTGAGAAAGCACTTTATGCCAACATCATGCTTCAGAAAGGCGTTGTGATCAACAACGACTGATCTTTCTTTTGAACTGCCTGATATAATCATATATAATACACATATTCAACCAAAACATAAAACGCCCGGATCTGGAATGTTTCAAGCCAGATCCGGGCGTTTTATATTTTAACACTTTTATCTCTTTGCTGCTTTTGCGGCGTATCCTCCGCAGAGTACTTTTCCACCGGAGGTTTTTATCCCTGCACGCACCGCATAGTAATACGTTGTTCCCTTTTTTGCGGTCTTATCCTCAAAGGAGGAGCTGCTGCCTCCGGAAACTGTACTGATCTTTTTCCATGAACCCTTTCCGGTCTTACGGTAGATCTGATAGCAATCTGCTTTCTTCTGCGCTTTCCAGCAGATCTTCAGCCCCCTGGAGGTCTTCCTGACACTGGATATCTTCTGAAGTTCCGGATAGGACAGGATATAGCTGCTTGCCTGATATCCTCCGAAAACTTTTTTCCCGTCTACATTCTTATATGGCCTCACAGCATAAGCGTAGGAGGTGATTCCCTCAATCTTCGTGTCCTGCCAGGACAATACTTTGTTGTTCACGGTTCCGATCCGAACCCAGCTTTTCCCCTGGAGCTTCCGGTAGATATGATAGCCACTGGCTCCGGAAACCTTCTTCCAGGATACCCTGTTACATGGTCCGCTGACAGCTTCAGCCACTGCACGGGCCTTCCCCAGCTCCGCTTTTGCTGAGAACGGCGAAGATACGGCTCCATAAACAGTCTTCTTTCCGGAACGTACATAAGAAGCCCGGATCCGATACGTATAAGTGCTTCCTGTTTTCACTGCAGTATCCTGCCAGGTCACTACATCTGCTGTCACGGTTGCCATTTTTTTTGAATTTCCGCTTTCATCCCAGCGATAGATAGCATAACGATTGCAGCCGGGAACTGCTTTCCAGGAGATCCGTATCCTGTTAAATGCCTTGGAAACCAGTTTTACACCTGTGGTCTGACGAAGCTTCACCGTAACCTTACAGGTAGCCCGGATTCCCCTGGCATTTTTTCCGTAGCAGGTTATGGTTGCTGTTCCCGGATTTTTTGCAGTAACAACGCCGCTTCCATTTACAGCAGCCACACTGGTATCTGAGCTTTCCCAGACAATGCCGGAAGCATCCATCTCGGATCTGGTAGCCGAAGCATTCAGTGTTTTCTGATCTCCGGAATACAGACTTATCTCAGACGAAGAAAGCTGCATCCTGGCCGCACTGCTCAGAGTCCTAGTATGCGCCTTGATCCTCGGCGTTACCGATGGATTAAATTCAACCGCATCCATCCAGGTATCCTCCGCGTTATATCGCAGAAAGCTCTGACCGGATACGATAGACGGAGAAAAGCTACACCAGCCATAACTGACCTCTGCCTCCACACAGTATTTTATATATGTGCTTCCTGCATTTGTCACCACAATAGAATACAGACTGTTCTGGCTGAGCAGAACCTCCGGGATCTGAAAGGTCATAACCCCAGCCATCGGCTGACTGCAGGAAACCGGTGTGGAATATGCCGGTGTTCCACTGGTAGGATCACTGGCATCCTTCAGATTTGTGTATACCTGCACAGTATAGGAATTATTGGCAGACATGGAGCTAAGAGTCACCTCACCAAGCGATTCCGCTTTTCCGTTTCCTGCACTGGCACGAAAAACCGTGGACAGCTGTTCTCCCGCATACATGCGGATGGAGCCAAGGCCTGACGTTCCGTCATAAAAATAATTGTTGCTATATTTCGGTGTATTGACAGCCGTAGCCGCAACCAGCTCACTGACAGACTTATCCTCATAGGACATATAAAAATATCCGGATTTTCCCCAGCCTGTACCCCAGCTGTTCTTAACGATCCAGGCTCCGTCTCCCTTTACCTTGGAAGATGCCCGGAAATTCTTCGCAGAATAATTGTCATCCCACCCCACCACTGTAACTACATGATTCACGTTCTTGGTGCTGGTAGGATAAGAATAGGCCGCTGTACTTGCATTGTAATAGGCATTCTGTGCATTATACATCACAGTGACCGAATTATTTGCAACCAGAAGCTTCTTCATGGCATTTACGGAATAATCGGAAAAATAGGCATTTTTCAGATAAGCAGTTGCATTGTACGCCTTGGATGCCGCCGGAGTCACACCGGTTTTCTGTGTATGCGTGGAATCTGTTGCCAGCGGCACATCCCCTTCTGTTGTCATTCCAGACCAGGTACTCAGAAACATGGAAGCCAGAAGATCATTTCCGCCCTCATGATAATCTGCGTTTCCTTTATCATCTGTCCCCATATGCTTATTGACATCCCCGTAGGTATTTCCAAGCGGGTCATTCTTTCTGTTTGCAAAAAAATACGCCAGATGCTCTTCCGACAGATCATAAGCCCCAAGGCCCTGGGTCAGAAACGAGGTTTCCAGAAGAGAGGCCATTCCAAATGCCCAGCACATACCGTAGGGCTCCTGATTCTTTACGGAAGTAACATATCCCTGATCCGCTGCATTATAATAGGACGGATAGGCCGCAGCTCTTCCCATCGGTACCTCATCCACATCATTTCCGATCTCCACGGCGGTGGAATAAGAGGTCAGATTATCAAAGGGTGCCAGCTGTTCCTGCTCCTCTTCCTCCGTAAGCGGACGGCCCTTGATATATTCGATGCCGGACTCATCACTGTCTGAGGCATCCCCAAAGCTCTCCTCACCGTCGCCAAAGGTATCCTCCTGGGAATCAGAAGACAATCCTTCTGATGTTTCGGGAGTCTCTGTATCCTCCTCGGAACTCTGCAAGGCTATATCCTCGGTATCCCCGTCGGCTGCCTCTGCAATATCCTCTGTCTGTTCATCCGGGATACCGGTGTTCTCTGTGGTATTCCCTGTGATATTCTCTGCGGTGTTCCCTTCTGCGGTCTCCGTCGTATCCTCTGCTTCCGCTGACTGCGTCTGTGTATCTTCTGACCATTCTTCATTGAAGCCTTCCGCAGAATCACTGAAGCCTTCCACATCGGCTGCCATGACCGGAACCTGGCTGCCCGCAACTGCCACACACAGAAGAAGCGGCAATAATTTCTTCCTGACAAGCTGTAATCTCTTCACAAAATTCTCCACTTTTCTTATATTGATCTGATTTATCTGTTAACGTTTCTTCAAATGATAACCCAGAATTCCGATTACTGCAAGTACTGTTGCGATCCCGATCCAGATAAACGGACTTTTATACCAGGAATTTTCTTCTTTAAAAGATGTCGCAGCTGTGCCATTGACCGGCTTGGTGACAGCTTCATCCACAGATCCCCCACCTTCTGTTGTTCCATCCGCTGCAGGCGGTCCCTGGACCTCGCCGCTCTGAGCCTGAGAACTACCTGTGTTGGCCGTCCCTGCAGGTGGCCCCTGAACCTCACCTCTCTGAGCCTGAGATTCATCTGTGCTGGCCATCCCTGCAGACGCTCCCTGTCCTTCGCCATTCTGAGCCTGAGAGCTGCCTGTGCTGGCCGTCCCTGCAGACGTTCCCTGTCCTTCGCCATTCTGAGCCTGAGAGTTGCCTGTATTGTCCGTTCCTGCTGCTTTCCCCTGAGTCTCGCCGGCTGCGGAATCCTGCGTATCGGATGCATCTCCCTGATTCACTGCAGAAGTCTCTTTCTCCGTGCTCCCTGCGATTCCGGCCTTCGCCAGCTCCGCATCCTTTGAGGGCCGCAGCTCCTCCAGCAGCACATAACCGTATCTGCCATTATACTTTGTATATCCCCAGGTCTCACCATTCTTCTCTGTCTCCCCTTCGATATGCAGGACAGTCCCATCCCTTACCGTCTTATCATTGAGCTTTTCACCTTTTCCGTCGGTGGACGGATAAATATCCACACCAACTCCACCAGAATCCACAGTCATATAATAATCTGTGGTATCCGCCGGAGCTTCCACCTTCACCACAACCGACTTGTCCGCATACACCGGAACACTCATGCTCAGCACCAGCATTCCTGCCAGAAGCACACCTTTGCACCTTTTCATTGCTCTTTCCTCCCTCAAAAAATCTCACTGCCATTCTATGCATAAAATCCCCTTATATTTCTCTTTTGCCTTGACTCCGAAATATAAGAGGATCTTATCATTAGTTATATCCAGTATCTTTTTTATGCAAGCTCCCGCTCACACATATCCAACGCAGAAGCGATCACCGCATCCATGTCATAATATTTATATTCGCCAAGACGGCCGCCGAATATCACCTTCGGTTCCTTCTCTGCAAGCTCCTTATACTGTCCGTAAAGCGCTCCGTTCTTCTCATCATTGACCGGATAATACGGCTCATCTCCAGGTTTCCACTCGGAACTGTATTCCCGGCTGATCACCGTTTTCGGAAGATCATTACCATCCTCATCCTTTCCGAACTCAAACCATTTATGCTCGATGATACGTGTCCATGGAGTCTCCACATCCGTATAATTCACTGCTGCATTTCCCTGGAAATTAGGTTTATCCAGTGTTTCATTCTCAAAACGCACAGAACGATACTCCAGAGTTCCCAGCTTATAGTCAAAATACGCGTCGATGGCACCTGTGTAGATCACTTTCTCCGCCATTGCATCGTACTGCTCTTTTTTCTCCAGATAATCCTCATTCAGCCGTACCTCGATACCGTCCAGCAGATTGGCAACCATCTTCGTATAACCACCCACCGGGATTCCCTGGTACAACGCATTGAAATAGTTATTATCAAAGGTCAGACGCACCGGAAGCCTCTTGATGATAAAGGCAGGAAGCTCCGTACACGGCCGTCCCCACTGCTTCTCCGTATAGCCCTTGATCAGCTTCTCATAAATATCCGTACCTACAAGACTGATAGCCTGTTCCTCCAGATTCGAAGGTTCCGTGATCTCTGCTGCCTGCCGCTGCTCCTCGATCTTTGCCGCAGCCTCCTCCGGAGTCACCACGCCCCACATCCTGTTAAAGGTATACATATTAAACGGAAGACTGTACAGCTCCCCGTGATAATTGGCAACCGGACTGTTGGTAAAACGATTGAAGGTGGCAAACCGGGTGATATAATCCCAGACCTTCTTATTATTGGTATGGAAAATATGCGCACCGTATTTATGCACGTTGATCCCTTCCACCTTCTCTGTATATACATTTCCCGCAATATGCGGACGCTTGTCGATCACAAGCACTGACTTCCCGGCACGCTTCGCCTCCTGTGCAAAAACCGCACCGTAAAGACCGGCACCTACGATAAGATAATCGTACATTGATTTCATTCTCCCTGTTCTTTCATTGATGCTGTTATTTTAACACCGGAAAAGGGTAGCTGGCAAGAAGCCACTGTAAAATCCCGATAAAATATCAGATATCCGCTTCTCAAACACCAAAATGTATGATACCCTGTAACTGGATCAGATAATAAACTACTCTGATCACATAAACAGATCGAAGGTGGTGAAACCTATGGGTACAAAGGATACCATCACCAAAGATTACATGGCTGACAACCGCGTTTTTGCGGATGTGTTCAACCATATGCTGTACAAAGGAAAAAACGTCATAGACCCTGACACTCTTCATCCACTGGATACCACAGCTCTCGCTGTCCCCTACGGATCCGGCACTTCAGAAGTTCCCGTCCAGAAATTCCGGGACGAATTCAAATCTCTTAATGTTATGCACGATGATTCAAGGATCTATCTTCTCCTGGGGATTGAAAATCAATCGGAAACACACTACGCAATGCCGGTCAAAAACATGGTCTATGATGCATTAGAATACGCAGGGCAGGTAGAAAATTCCGCCAGATCACGCAGAGAAGCAAAGCAATGGCCTTCTACATCCGGAGAATATCTCACCGGCTTCTACAAGGATGACCGGCTCATCCCGGTCATAACCACGGTCGTGTACTTCGGTTCCGACACCTGGAACGCTCCCAGGAGCCTCCACGAAATGCTCTCTGTCCAGGACCCCGAAATTCTTTCCATGGTCCCGGATTACCGGATCAATCTCTTCTCACCTGCCGAGATAAAGGATGAAGAACTTGACAAACTCCAGAGCAATCTCAAAGAAGTCATGCTCTTCATCAAATATTCCAAAGATAAACGGAAGCTTCAGGAGCTTACCTCACAGAGTCTCGGCTTCCGGTCACTCGAGCTCAAAGCAGCCCGGGTCATCGACTCCATAACCGGTATCAACTTACGTTTCACAGAAACAGAAGGGAGTGTTAATATGTGTCAGGCTGTTCAGGAAATGTGCGATGATGCGCGTGCCGAAGGCCGCCAGGAACAAGCTATGCTGACAGCACAGCGTATGCTTCAGGATTCACGATTCTCCCCTGAAGACATCTCCAGATTTTCAGGCCTTTCTCTTGAGGACGTGCTGAAATTACAGAAGAAATAGTTCGTATTGAAAATGCTCAGATCCTTTGTGAGGGATCTGAGCATTTTGCTATTTTACAATACCAATATTACTTTATATCACAGAACAGTTCTTCTTTATAAACACCACGCTCCAGCATACCACGAAAACTCTCTTTTACAACCGCAACATCCTCTTTATAGGTCATGCCATACCATGTATCATTAGTCCGCAGCACCTTAACAGACATCTTATCCTCTGCCAGAAGTTCACCGATAAAGATTGGAATCAGATACTCGGCTTTCTGAGGATTACCCGGTACTTCTTTCTCGAAGAACTCTTTGAAGCCCTCTTCCAGCACATCCAGAAAATCAGGAGTCAATCCCCACACATATTCATAGATACCAGAGAATTCACATCGACAGCCACACCGTCTGCTTCTGCTCCGGTTGCTGTCTTTACAATGTTCTTTGTTTCCACAACCTCTGTCAAGTTATTTCCCTCATCCATCTTGCAGATACCACGGGTCACACCACCGTTATCGGACAGTGTGTTCTTCAAGACAAAACCTGCCATGCAAGACTCACCGCCATCTACAAGATACTCGTGGACGGCCTTGAAGCCTTCCTTGCCATAGTAATCATCTGCATTAATCACAATGAACGGGGTCATGATTACCTTCTTCGCTGCAAGCACGGCCTGCCCAGTTCCCCACGGCTTTGTACGGCCTGCCGGAAGTTCTCCCGGAATATCGTTGATATCCTGAAAAGCGTAGTCCACAGTTACATTATGAGAGGAACAAATGGAGGCAATGCGATTGCCGATGACCTCTTTGAACTCTTTCTCGATATCCTTACGGATAATAAATACCACATGATTGAAACCAGCCTCAATCGCATCATGGATTGAGTAGTCCATGATGATATGGTTTGCATCATCAACCGGCTCCAACTGTTTAATTCCTGTTCCAAATCGGCTGCCTATTCCGGCCGCCATGATAAGTAATGTTGTGTTCATATCTCTCCTTAATGTGCTCGTGTTGCTTTAATTGGGCATACCTTAATGCACTGATAGCAACGAACACATTTACTTTCATCTATCTGTGGATACTCAAAGCCTTCTTCATCCTCTACCATAGAAATAGCTTCTTTCGGGCAGATGGCATAACAGGCCGTGCAACCACAGCATTCTTCTTTTCTTTTATATAGTACTGGTATTTCTCTTTCCATATCCAATCACTCCACCGTCACACTCTTTGCAAGGTTTCTCGGCTTATCCACATCGAGGCCCTTTGCCACAGATACATAGTATCCCAGCAACTGCAGCGGAATCACGGTCAGACTGCCAATGAAATGCTCGTCTACCTTCGGGACATAGACTGTGAAGTTCACCTGATCTTCAATCTCGTACTTGCCATAAGTAGTCAGTCCCATCAGATAAGCCCCACGGCTCTTGCACTCCAGCATATTGCTTACAGTCTTCTCATACAGTTCACTCTGAGTTAACACACCGATGACCAGTGTTCCCTGCTCAATCAGGCTGATGGTGCCGTGCTTCAGCTCACCTGCTGCGTATGCCTCGGAGTGGATATAGCTGATTTCTTTCAGCTTCAAGCTGCCTTCCAGGCTGACTGCATAGTCGATACCACGACCAACAAAGAACACATCATGAGCGTTGGCGTACTTTGCCGCGAACCACTGGATACGCTCTTTGTCTTCCAGAATCTTCTGTATCTTCTCCGGGATAGTCTGCAGTTCAGAAATATAATAGCTGTACTGCTCATCCGTGATTTTTCCTCTGACCTTCGCAAACTGCACTGCCAGGCAGTACATAGCGGCAAGCTGTGCACTGTATGCCTTTGTCGTAGCAACAGAGATTTCCGGTCCAGCAAGTGTGTAGAACACTTTATCAGCTTCACGCGCGATGCTGCTGCCTACCACATTAACGATAGCCATTGTGGTGATGCCCTTTTCTTTTGCAAGACGCAATGCTGCCAGTGTATCCGCTGTCTCACCAGACTGGCTAACAACGATCACCAGTGCTTTCTGATTGAGCGGCATCTTACGGTAGCGGAACTCAGATGCAAGTTCCACACGCACCGGGATGTCTGCCATATCTTCCAGCACATACTGAGCAGCCATGCCCACATGCCATGCAGAACCACAAGCAACAATATAAATCTGCTCGAAATTCTTAATCTCATCTTCGGTAATCTCCACGCTGGACAGATTGATAACTCCGTTCTTGATTACGGAATTAAGAGTATCCTGGACAGCTTTCGGCTGCTCATGAATCTCTTTCATCATGAAATGCTCAAAGCCGCCCTTTTCAGCCGCTTCTGCATCCCACTTGATCTCGGTGGTCTGCTTTTCGATTTCATCACCATTCAGGTCATAGAAATGAGCCTCACCCGGAACAAGTTTTGCAAACTCAAGGTTTCCAATATAATACACATTGCGAGTGTATTTCAGGATTGCCGGAACATCCGAAGCCACATAAGTTTCACCATCCGCAATACCGATGATCATCGGGCTGTCCTTACGCGCTACCCAGATCTCGCCCGGATAGTCACGGAACATCAGCTCCAAAGCATAGGAACCACGGACACGAACCATTGTCTTCGCAATGGCATCGATGGGGCCAAGGTTATACTTCTTATAATAGTAATCAACCAGTTTAACAACTACTTCCGTATCGGTCTGGCTGTAGAATGTGTAACCGTGCTTCAGCAGTTTTTCCTTCAGTTCAGTATAGTTCTCGATGATACCGTTATGTACACCGACAACCTCAGATTCGACTGGACCGGAACCAGAACAAATGCAGTTGCCGGAAACATGCGGATGGGCATTGGTCTGGCTCGGCTCACCATGTGTTGCCCAGCGAGTATGGCCGATACCGCAAGTTCCTTTCAAAGCATTACCGTTATCCGTTTTCTCGATCAGATTAGACAGGCGACCCTTTGCTTTCACGACTTGTGCCAGATTCTCTCCATCACGGACAGCCAGTCCGGCCGAATCATATCCTCTATATTCCAGTTTCGACAGACCATCCAGCAGGATCGGTGCTGCCTGTCGGTTTCCTGTAAAACCAACGATTCCACACATAGGTTTATCCCTCCCGATATTTACTTCTCTCGTCTATTATACTTTCCCTCTTATGCAAAACGACTCCGGGTAATTGCCAGAGTCGTCATTGACTTTACGCCTTATATCCCTTTTCGCAGATCACATTAACCACTTCGTCAACATACTTCTGGCAAGTATCATGATCTGGTGCTTCCACCATGACACGCACCACAGGCTCAGTGCCGGACTCACGCACCAGAATACGACCAGTATCGCCCAGTGCTTCATCAACCTTAGACACAGCTTCCTGAACAACAGGATCATTCTGTGCAGCCTTCTTATCGGTCACACGGACATTTTCCAACACCTGCGGATAAATTTTCAGCGGTGCTGCCAGCTCACTCATCGGCTTCTTCTTAGCCAGCATGACTTCCTTCATTTTCAGGCTGGTCAGAATGCCATCACCAGTGCTCGCATACTTGGAGAAGATGATATGGCCGCTTTGCTCACCACCGACACGGCAGCCGTTCTTGGCCATATACTCATAAACATACTTATCGCCGACAGCGGTCTTAGCGTAACCGATACCTTGCTCATCGAAAGCCTTGTAGAGACCAAAGTTGGACATAACTGTGGTGACAACAGTATTATTTAACAGCTTACCACGTTCCTTCATGTAGCAACCATAAATGTAAAGGATATGGTCGCCAGTGATAACATTGCCCTTTTCGTCCACACACAGGCAGCGGTCGGCATCACCATCGTAAGCAAAACCAACATCCAGATGATTTTCCACAACAAACTTCTGGAGACCCTCGATGTGAGTGGAGCCAGCATTGTTATTGATGTTCAAGCCATTCGGTTTGTTGTTAATAACATAAGTGTCCGCGCCAAGAGCATCGAACACGGACTTTGCGATATTCCAGCTGGAGCCATTGGCACAGTCCAGACCGACCTTGACACCCTTGAAGGAGTATATACCCAGAGAGATCAGGTAGCCCATGTAGCGGTTACGACCGGAGATGTAATCCACAGTACAGCCAATATGCTCACGGTGGGCAAAGGGCAACTCCGGCCAGTCCTTATCAAAAACATGGAGCTTGCCGTCGATGTAGTCTTCCACCAGCAGCAGAGTCTCCTCAGGCATCTTCTCACCGTAGCAGTCGATCAACTTGATGCCATTATCGTAGTAGGGGTTGTGGCTCGCGGAAATCATAATACCACAGTCAAAGTCATCCACGCGAGCGATGTACGCCACGGAAGGAGTGGTGGTGACGTGTAGCAGACAAGCATCTGCTCCAGAGGCCATCAGACCTGCAACCAGACTGTACTCGAACATATAGGAGCTGCGACGGGTGTCCTTGCCGATGACGATATGAGCAGGATTGTTGTCACCATTGCGCTCACGCAGTGCATTATAATACCAGCCGAGGAAGCGACCCACTTTATAAGCATGGCCTGCTGTTAATGTAATTCCGGCTTCACCACGGAAGCCATCGGTTCCAAAGTATTTTGACATTTTAACTATTTCCTTTGATTATTTTTTACTAAAAGCGATTTAAGTCTACACATAACGATTAAGAACGTTAATGTTGCACAATAAGTCACAATCGGTGCAACGCATCTGTAAATCGATTTTATGCCGAGCTTACCTGTTGCGACTGAAAAGGCCGTAATGAAAATCGGATGAATAATATAAAGCCATGTGGAACATTTCCTTCCAATTACAGCCAATCCTTTATTATGCCAATTGCTCTTGAGAGTATATACAAAAAGACAGATTGCCAAGAAAGTCGTACTGAGATAATGATCTCTTGTTGCATTCAATCCTGCACTCACCAAAACAAATCTTTCTGCAAGACTGGTTATCGTAAAAACTACAATCAGCACCTGAAGTATTTTTCTATTCCATTTTTCAGAGCACCGTTTTTCTCTGATGAGATTTCCAATACAAAAATATGGTATTCCTACACAAAGGAAATTTCTAACTAATATGTACGGAAACTCCCGATGGAAAATGAGCAGCGAATACTTTCCAAACACCAAATCTGCAATGAGCAGAACCGGAGTTAAATAGTATAAAACCTTTTTGCAGTTAAATCTGTCCACCAGCAGAACAATCACTAGCACATAAAGAATTGCTCCTAAATACCAAAGGTGCCCTGCCAACGGTGATTCATTCAATACCAAGAACTTCAGAATGCTCTTTCCAGTAAAAATTTTCCGGACATAGGTTACTATGCTATCTCTTTTGAGGATACCGAGCGCAATATTCCAAATAAAGAAAATTGAATTTGCCCTTACAACCAAGTAGAATATTTTCCTGATCTGTCGATTTTCCTTATGCCGTGCAACAGTATCCCCATAAAAGTATCCCGTAATCATAAAGAAAATGGGAACCGCTACTCTAGTCAGTGTCGTAAAATATGCACCGAACTTTCCCGGAAACGGAGCATGAATACAAACAATCAAGAAAGCACATATCGCTTTCAGAATGTCAATATTATCTGCTCTGCTCTGCTCTGCTCTGCTCTGCTCTGCTCTGCTCTGCTCTGCTCTGCTCTGCTCTCAAGATTATCTTCCCCTCTGCAGCTTTGTCAATAATCAACATACCCATATTTTATTTTCTAGTAACTTTTGAATAAATATATTTAATTTTTCTCTTGATTCGAAATGGAATACCTGCTGGTGAGTAAAAAGAAATACAATATCCTATTCCCTTTTTCTGAAAGTCTCTCCAAAACGCATTAACATTCTTAGGAATAACAGAATGTCCCTTTAAATTTGGTTGCCGCACCGCGTCGGTAACAGAGATTTCTTGATATTTTAGCATTTCCTTAAATGAATCAAATCGTTCAAGTGCACGATCATTATTAAAGAATAAAAGAGAAACTCCTTTATTGTCATCAAATTCAGGCAAAACATCCTGAACGCCCCAAAAATCACCTACAGTAAAATCACCGCATCTTTTTATCGTTGAAAAAGGACATTCACCGCACGATCTTCTTAATGGTAAATTAGTATAGAATAATTGCGTGTATCCATCTCTATATTCTATCTTGCCATTTTCATATATTATTTTTTCCACGTGCTTGTGCCACCCCCCGATTTTATCTCGAAAGATGAATTCTTTAATCTTACTTTTCATTTTTCTTTCCAAATAGTGTAAATAGCTATTATATACCCTAGGACTAGGCACGCCATGGCAGATTAAATCTACTGTATAGAGATTATAATAAAATTTGCTTCTCGAAAAGTATTGTTTTACAGCCATTACATAGCACGGAGTTCCAGAAAATAACACTATCCTTCCCAATTTCAAATCAGCTTCAATACCTGCGTAAGTATTTCCCAATTTAGCCTGAACGTATTTTGAACCTTTTATTTCTTCAAGCTTTTCTATATGATCTATTCTTTTATAGACTGCCTGATTTGAGTTATCCATTTCGCAGCCATAAACAATTCCACCGCACTTTAAAAACGCAGTTGCAATTGCAGTAAAGGCGCCACCTGACTGACTTGCCATCAATTTCTCAGTGTCTTTTAATTTACAGCAAATTACCTTTTTAGGGGATTGCATATTATTCTCTTCCATAACTAATTCCCCTCTTTCTTATATTTTCTAATTTCAGCAAAGAACATTTTGATTAGCTTCCAATTTATTCCAACTGCATATATACAAGCAATCACCAGGGCGGCTACATTAAGAATAGTAATATTAAAATAGTAAGACAATGTAACAAATACAACAGCAACACTATTGAGTAATATATTTTTGACATTTACTTTAATTTTAATATACTTTCTGATATCAATTCTTCTATATAAAGCCGTACTAGCATAAGATACTAATGTTGAAATAGATGCTGCGTACAAACCTATAAACCTAATTAGTGCCAAGTTGACTAGAACATTTATTATTGCTCCTGCAATTGTTGTTCTAGCAATAGTGCTTGACTTCTTTAATGCAATGTATATAGCGCTATACAAACCTACAAGAATTTGGAAGATAACTGCAATCAGCAAAATCGGAATCTGATAATAAGCATTTCCATACTGTTGATTTACCATGACCGGAAATACAAAAGGCATAATTGCAATAATTCCAACACATATCGAAACAAACAAGTTAGAAACTGTCTCCATCATGTCACCGATAAACTCGTCTCTATCACTGTCATTATAGTGTACTGAAACAGTCTCCACCCAGGCCAAATTAAAAAAACCGTAAAAAGTGCCCACTAAATTTGAAAATTTATTTGCGACAGAATATACTCCATTCTCCGCAACACTTAAAAATTTTGCAATGATTGTTCTGTCAGAAGCACTTAAAATCCAGCCAGAGATTTGATTAGGCACAAGTGGCAATGAATAACCACAAACTTCCTTAATAAGCGATAAATCCACTAGCTTGGGCTTGTAATATTTCCATGCTTTTAACTTAAAGAACAAGTATATACAATTAATTGCAATTCCGCACATAGTAGCTATAAACATGCCATGTGCTCCTAATTTTAGAACCGCGACAAAAACAACATTAAGAACCACTGTACTTGCAGCGGTTAAAAAGCTACTCACGGAATATGCCAGCATATCCCCCAATCCGCGGGCAAATTGCATTAATAAACCTGAAAAGATGTTTAAAACTACACCAATCAACAAATAAATCTTATATTCTGATGAGCTGAACGGTTGTAAGCATAAATAAATCAATACCACTGCAAGTGCTTGAACAACATTTACTGATGTAATACTTGAGAATAATGCCTTAGTCTTTGTCTCATCTTCTCTGCAGTCTATCATAAAACGAAAAATTCCTTGATCTAACTGCCAACAGACCAAAGGCAAAATCAATGCTATATATGTTGTAAAAAGATCAACAATTCCGTATTCTTCTGTAGATAATAAAGCTGTATATAAGGGCAAAAGTAAAAAACTTACAAACTGGGTACACATTTTGCCTATTGTAAGAATTGCCGTATTTTTTACAAGTTCCTTACTTCTACTCACTATTTTACCCCCATTACTTTTCTATCAAGTCTACTACAGACCGCAAAAATTTGTATGATTTTTCTTTTTCTAAATTCAGACGAACATCAACCTTTGACCAATCTATTTTTCCTTTAAATGTGTTCTCCTTATTAATACCACGATTAATCGCGTGATCCTGCAAGCCAGTCAAATTAAGGATATTTTTTATTCTTCCATTTCTCTTAAGACCGATTTCAGAGTAGAATTCACGATGGAAAATTATCGAAAACGCAGTTGCATGAAATGAATTTGTAACCACATAACTTGCATTTCTAATATACCCAAGAAATTCACATGGTGATGCAGCTCCACAATGGTGTAATTCTCGGTGCTTATACCATATGTCTTGATTAGACAAATAAAGCAGCTCCATGTTTTTCTCATTAGCAAGGTTCTTTGCAAATTCTAATGTTTGATCTAATTCATCATTATATCCTACGCAGAAGAATAGAACATATGGTTTCCTGACAATAGAACTAGCCATTGTATTCCATTCGTCTTGCTTTAAAAGAAAAACAGGATCAACAACAGAACATATTTTTTTCTCTGAAGCAATTTTTTCAAAAATCGAAACCAGTTCTTTTTCCCGAAAAGAAATAAGGGCAAATCTATCAATCAATTGTTTGTAATTTTGTAATTCTTCATTTGAAAATGCAGAACTGCCTATACTTGCAGCATATGAGCAGCAAATGGATTCTGGCATTGCAAAATCACAAAAAAAAGTTTTGTCATTTCCCGTAAGAGTTATATTCCAAACCTGATCTGAACCAACAAGATATAGGTCATACTTGAGAGATGACAGATCTTCCTTTTTAATTTCATTATCTGCTGTCAAGTATTTATTGACAAATTTAGAAAACACTTTATCTAATTTCAAATAATATGGTGTCGTCAAAAGATTGCGTGCAAGTTCTTTTATGACATTGTTGTTGAACAGACTCTTCCATCTTGATTTTTCTTTTTCGATTTGTTCGTTCTTATAATTTACAATTTCAACAGTGCAATTGGAATTTTTCTGCAAATACTCTTTAAGCGCATAAGCCTGTAAAACCGCTCCGAAATTATATGCATTATGAAATGTTAATATTCCTATCTTTTTCATTCTAACCTCTGCTTATCTATCCTAAAATTAAGTGCGCCAGTTATAGCCATTGCAATGATATATAAATAAAATGTCATATCATAAAGACAGTTTCCAGACAAACTGTATAACAAATAAAAAATCTGAAAACAGAATGACAGCATTGCAGCATACTTATACTGATACTCTTGTGTCTTTGAGAAATATTTAAGTGCTTTAATCGTATACTTAAGTAAAAGAATAATGGCACCAGTATATAATACAAATCCAATAATACCCATTTCGCACAAAACCTGAATATATACATTATGTGCATCCAGACGCCGATACGATGAAATATCTGTTAGATCACGAATAAACTGTGCCGCCAAATTTGTGCTATATTGTTCTCGAAAATTCAAAAATCCAATACCTAGCAGAGGAGATTTGGTGAAATTCAATATTGCAAGTCCCCACATTGCAAATCTATCGGTTGAACTATTATCAGAGCCCAACTCTGAAAATCTCTCTACAATAAAATTCAAAGAAGGTATATTCTCAACCGCAAATTGAAGAAGGACGACGCTGACACAGGCTATAATAATCAATCTAGTAACAAATTTTGATTTTTGCTCTGTCGAAACAAACCATGTCAAGATAATTGCGACAATACACCAAACCAGAGTACCTCGTTTACCATTTAGCAGAAAGGCCAGAAAAGCTATCCCAGCAATTATTAGTCTTAACCTATTTGTATATCTACTTTTTTTTCTTGCTGATTCAGCAAGAATCAGAGTTACAAGCGTCATGATAAAAACAGCAATAAATATACCGTTTTGTGAATAATGAGCTGTTATTCCTGCTCTATATCCGTATTTTAACTGTCCAGTCCCAGGAGGATAATATCCATAAAAATCAACAACATAGCTGTATAAACTCGGAATCAGCCAAAAGAAAAAGGTAAAAAAAACGGCGCTTCCTGAAAAAAGCAGCAACATCTTTTTTAAATTATTTATCCAGTCGTCTTGTGTTGCAAGAAATAGACAAACAATGATTCCAAAAAGTATACGAAAAACAACCATTTTTTCACTATGTAAAAGTCCATACAAAAAAAACGGAATCATCATTATCCACATCAGTGTGTATGGATAGACTTTTTTCGAATAACTTATTCTTCCGTGCACTGATGCAGCCATTATAAAGCATAAAGTAATACCAATTTGCAACACTATTAATAATTGTGTCCCCAAAAGAGAAATTGGCGTTTCAAAGAAATAGAGTGCACAAAGAAGAAAAACTCCTATAAAATTATATATATCTCTAATCTTAATCTTCAATTTCCTCTCAACCCCCTTATTGAAACTATAAAGCCTTTAACAAGCCACTTTAAACCTCCAAACGGAAGATTTACAATGATAGTATTCAAAAATCCCCACTTATATTTATCAACTGCTTCTTTCAAGTTGGATTTACGTTCTCCATCAACGTAGTCATGGAACAGAAAATCTAAAGCTAAAGTGACAATTTTATATTCAGTAAAAGCTTTATACTTCCTATCAGATGCCTCACCTAGCAGCCTTTCGAGAGCAACTATATATTTTAATCTCGAATCATTTGTAAACAATCTATCTTTATTATTTGTTGCACTCTCTTCATTTATTATGTAATGATAAATAGGATATCCTACAATAACAGCTTTCAAGTTATTCTTTTCTACCAACTCTGCATTAAAAACCAAGTCTTCGCAATATTCTAGTTCCGTTAAAAAAGAAAAATCCCTTATACTTTCAGCTCGATAGAACTTGTTACAAACGCTACCCAGAATACGCCCATCATTAAGAATCATGTTATATAGTAAATGACCTTCAACATTTCTTTGTCTATTATGAGAGTGAGTTTCTTGAACAACAGTATTTAAACTATCCTTTTTTGAGTAATAAAATCCACCGATTACAATATCTATATCTTTATTCTCAAAAAACAACCTTACCTTTTCAAAAACATCTTTCTCATAAATATCATCAGAATCACAGAATCCTACAACATCCCCAGTACTGTGTGATAAACCAGTATTTCTGGCCGCTGATACACCCTTACCATTAGTTCGATAGAGTTTGATTTCAGTATATTTTTTCTTCAACGCTAAGCATATTTCATACGATCTGTCAGTTGAATAGTCCTCAACCAAAATTAACTCTATCTCGAATTTTGTCTTCTGGGTTATAATACTATCTATACAATATTCAATTGTTTTTTCTGCATTGTATACTGGTACTATAATACTGATTTTCATAATAATATTGATATCCCGTCTCACTTCATTGTCATTTTACCAAATCCAATTTTTAAAGCCGAAACAAATCCAACATTTCTTACTTTACGTACAATTCGTAAAGGAAGCATTAAGATTTGCCCCAAAAGATATCTGCCTTTTCCTCCATTTCCAAACTTTCTTTCAATTTTTAATATAGCCCAATCCAAAGGCGTAAACCAGCTCGCAACAAAATGATGTATGGAATGTGTATTTTCGGTTGTTGTGAGGACTCCGGTATTAAAATCTAACGGGCAAAAGAAATCTGCCGGATAAACTGTTATCCCAGCTACTTGCTGTATGATATTTGCATTAACCATACCATGTTTTTTCAAAATTTCGGTAGTATAATCAACAATTGTTTTAATATTCTGACCGCCATTTCCAGTGACGAAATGTAATTGATGGTAAAACTCGATTATCTCTTTGAAAACTTCAACCCCCGGTTCCGAACCCAATCCCAGTCCTGGATTCACCTCATACTCCATACCATGTACAGTTTTCTTCCCAGGTTGTAGCCCCATAAATGTTCCTTTAGAAACAATATCATCAAAAGATTTTACTAATTCAACATCTGTATCGAAATACAATCCTCCGTATTTATACAAGATTTCAAAACGTGCATAATCACTTACAAATGCCCATTTTTTTGCTTCATATGCCTCTTTTACATATGCGCAACTATTCATGTCAAAATTATCTTCATTCCACTCTTTGATTTCATAATCTGGGCAAAATTTTTTCCAAGATTCAATGCATTGTTTTGCCTTCTCCGGCAGTTCACCTCTGCCAAACCAGCAATAGTGTATTGTTTTCGTTATCACAATCTATACTCCTTTAAATTTACTAATTCTCTTATAAAAGATCTTTCAAGCCCGGAATCTTTAACATTATAAATGTTGCTCCCCAAGAGAGCAGAAACACAATAAACCATAACAGCGGAATAGCAAATCCTATTCCTAACAGAGGAAAATTAGTAGGGGTAATGTCCACCATCTTATATAGAAGATTGATAAAGAACGGATGAATCAAATAAATGCCAAAACTACACCTACTGATTGATTTTGCTAGTCTTCCCACATGTATACTGTCCATGTATTTTTTGAACAAACAGAATACTGACAGTGCCTGGATCATAGTAAATATTCTATCTCCCAGAATCAATGCAGAGCCCTCTCCGCATCTCATAACAGCAGCGTACTGTATAATAATTTATATTACAGAGGCAAACAGCCACAATCCGAGCTGTACCCCTCCCCGGTTAGTGATGTTATCTATTGCTTTTTTCTCTCTGCCATTATCCTCAGCATGGAGTCCACCAATAATGTAACCGAGCAAAACATATGTTACATACTGCGTAAACAGCATATAATTTTCTATCTTCGTACCAAAGGCAATATTAATTGTTGGGATAACAAAGTTTCCAAAAATTAATATCGCCGTAAATATGCAAATTTCTCTATTACTTGAATTATCGATAAATCTCTTCAAAGGAATAAGAATCAAGTAGATACCAATTAGAATATATAAATACCAAAGATGCGACCAACTTTTCTGTTGAAGAGTCATCAGCACTGAATTTGGTAGCATTCCTATTTCTAATGTTTTTCTTTCAAATACTTGTTCCAAAAGAGCAAAGGCACTGCCAAATAAAAGTAATACCGCTCCCATTCGAAGGCTCATTTTCTTTACCTTTGTAAATGCCAGCTTATTTGAATGCAAAAGCAAATTACCGCTGATCATCAGAAAAACCGGTACTGCCCACTGAATCAGCGTATATACACATGTAAGTATGGTATAATTGCTCTTTCCAATCTCCTGCACTGAATAATTATTTGGCTGTGTCATCGTTATATGAATTCCAATGACTGCAATAGCACTAATTATTCTCAGCCAATCAATATATTCAATTCTTTTTCTTTCCATAGCTTCCACACCTATTTCTTTATCTTGACAAAAAAGCATAATGCTCTTCTTGTTAACGAATATCCAATATATTTTTTTAATTTTTTAACTTTCTTGACTTTTCTACTAATGTCATAATTCAATAAAATTTGCAGATTCTTAACTTTACTCAAGAGTTCCCTATTCTTTACTCCTGAAGATACCCCTAGAAGAACAGAATACTCATATGCATAATAAGAAGCAAGCAATTCAGTCTTTTCCTTGTCCTCCAGCTTTAGTGCCTGTCTATAACCTTTCTCACACATATAAAGCTTATCGGAGATTAACTTTTCAGCTTTTCCAGCAGTAATTGAACCATTCCGTTGTTGTCTATACGCATAGAATGGATTATCATAAAAATCAAACCGTTGCGCATAAAGAAGGAGATCTCCACACCAATCCATGTCCTCACTAAGATATCCGTCTTTAAATCTCATCGAATAGCTGTCAATAATAGATTTTTTAACCACTTTATTCCATGCTGCTGCTCGATAAATATTATTTTCAATCATATAACGGATTGATGCATTAACATCTTTATCTATAATCTTCGTCCTGTCCACGTCTGAGGTGATGATATAAGTATATTTATCTTCACTCTCATAGTATCTCTTTGCAGTGAATACAAGTACGTCAGCATCCGTTTCTGTAAGGTTAATGTGAATGTGCTCAAGAGCACTAGCATCATCCCAAAAATCATCACTATCAATAAAGATGACATACTTACCGGTGGCAATATCCAATCCTGCATTTCTTGCACTTGATAACCCACCATTTTCTTTATGAACTACTTTTACACGTGTGTCTGACGAGCTATACCTATCACAGATTTCTCCACAGGTATCTGGTGAACCATCATCAACCAGTATTAATTCAAAATTACAAAAAGACTGTCCAATAATGCTGTCAATACATATCTCTAAATACTTTTCAACCTTATATATTGGGACAATAATACTAAACTCTGGCATCTTCTCACTCTTTTACTCTTTCTTGCATTCGTTTATAGTTCTTCTCAGGAATTATGACACCATGCAGCACAGATGCCACTTCACAAAGTACAAATCGTGGTGCTTTACGAATCATCGTAGTTCTAAACTTAACCAAACCACTTCTCTTATCCTCCTGAAGTGGAATATCTCTCCACGGTGACATTTCTTTATACTTTAAGAAAGTTTTTAAATATGGATGTTGATTTCCTTTTATCCAAGGCCTTAGACCATCCAAAAAACATGTTGTAAAGTGTACTAAGCCGGGGTTTGATATGGCTTCTGAAAATTCTTCTTTACTGTAAAAATCTTGGCTTTTCGATCTCCTGATTTTTAGCACCTGCTCATATGTAGCATAAAAATAAATCGAAAGCGTGTTATAACGCATAGGAAGTTTTACTTTCTTCTCTTGTTCCACAACACCATTCAAAACATCCTGATCTAAGTATGCTAGACTGCTACCGTATTTTGTAATGTAATCCGTGAATTTTCTTTCGTAATTCCCAACACGTACTTCGTCGAGATTCAAAAACACAATACCACCATTCAAATAATAGTCGCCATCATTTTTCCCCACATTACGTCTGTAACGGTCATTAATACATTCCAGCATTCCACCAAATACTTTTCCCGTCATATCCGTATTCCACAATGGTTCAATAGTATCTACAATAATAGTATCACAGTCAATATTCAGAACTTTATGTACTGTTTCAGGCAATGCACTTGCCATATATAACCGGCCAAAAGTACTGATATTCCATCTTCTTGTGTCTATTTCTTGTCCGGTAAGTTCTTTCATGTCAGGCATCGGAACAAAAGAGATGTCACGCCGATACTCCTTAACAACTTCAATCAATTTATTTTTATTTATATCTGAAATATGATTATCCATAATATAAATATGGATAGCATCACACTCTCTATTATTTTCTAACAATGACAATATTGAAATACCTGTCAAAAAGGCATAGCTGTCACTACTTGAGTACAAAATATCCATCTTCCCACCGTATATCCTTTACATTCCTTCATCTTCTTTAATCCATCGAGCTGTTCGCTCAATCCCCTTCCTAAAAGGAATCAAGGGTTTAAATCCAGTATCTTTATAAAGTTTAGTAACATCAAATGTTGTTATCGGTAAAGAAATGACATTTGATGTTATTTTTCCAAACCCTAACTCAACTGGCTCACCATCGTGTAAATCATTAGCAACTTGTCCAACAATCTTTAAAAATTCCTTTAACGGTTTTGCATCACCGGAGCCAATCGTATAATTAGTTCCATCCACGCCTTTTTCTGCAATTAGAATAAGAGCTCTGGCGACATCCGAAACATGAACAAAATCATAATACTGATTTCCTGCTGATAAATCAGGCGACTCTCCATGAAGAACTTTACGAATTATTGTGTTAACAAGCCGAGCGGATCTTTCCTCTTCGCCATATGTATTAATCAAAGGCCAGAAAAAGCGAATTCCATAAGTTCCACATTTTGCCTTTCCAATCCAGTGAGCCGCTGTTTTTGTTGCCTTATACATATACCCAAGGTTCGAAATCACTTTATCTTCATTCATCTCAACCAGCGACTCTGCTTCATGCATACTTCCGCAACCAATAAAGCAGCCAATTCTCATAATATGCATAGCATCAATCAAATCAAGTGTTGACTGTAAGTTCTGCATCTGAATCGCTTCGTTTCGAGCATCCAGATCAGATACTCCCTGCCAGGCAATATGAAAGACAACGTCAATATCTCGATCAGCAATCATATCAGGCAGCATATGATAATCTGCAATGTTGCACTCCACTATCTTTACCGGCAAAGCATTGATCGTATTAAGATTTTTTGTTCCCCGTCGCACAACTGCAATGACTTCCACATTCTGTTTCACAAGTTCTCTTACGAGAAATTTTCCAATAAATCCTGTTGCTCCTGTTACAATTGCTTTTTTCATCACTCCGCTCCTCCGTTACTTTCTTAATTCAATATATTCAGCTAATGTTGGCCAATTTTTGTCTTTCTCGGTTGCAATAATATGTTCTACCCCATATTCTTTAAGCGGCCATGGGATATTTAATTCCGGATCATTCCAACGAATACCTCCACACGCTGACGGAACATACCTTCCCGAACACTGATAAGAGAAAATCGTATCATTAGTAAGCGAAATAAATCCGTGAGCAAATCCCTCCGGGATATATGTTACAAATTGATCTTCAGCCTTTAAAAGCTCAGTATGGTATTGACCAAAGGTCGGAGAATTCTCTCTTAAATCAAGAGCTACATCAAATAAAACACCAGATATGACGTGTATAAGTTTTGCTTGCGAATCCACTGTTTGATAATGAAGCCCTCTTAAAGCTCCCTTTTTAGAATATAAATCACTGCTTTCTGTAAATTCACATGTTATACCATTCTCTGCAAAAATATTTTTTTCATAATATTTTTTATACAAACCGCGCTCGTCTGGATACATATGTGGCTTTATAAGCATTAAACCCTCAATTTCGGTTTTCTTAAATTCAAAAGGCATTACTAATCCCCCTGTTCTAAAATCTTAGTTATCGTCTCTCGATAAAAATCTTGAACCGGAAGGAAATGTTCCGGTATATGATTAAACCAGCCAAGATGACCTTTTATTTCTTGGTTGTCAAGCAGTCGAAGTTGAACTTTATCTACAAGCACACACTGATAAAGGAACGAAATAAAATGGGTTCGCCCCCTATCTCTTTTTGGCTCAATATTCTCCGTAATTAATACGGGTTTCATATCACAGAGAACATCTGTACCAAGTTCACTTTTAGCACAGACATGAAGTCTTTGTTCTAAGGTTTCTTTTAATCGGACACATCCTCCTGGCAAATGCCATCCAGCTCCGCATTGTTCATCATCTCTCCATGAAAGCAAAACCTTTCACTCTTTAACAATAAGAATGTCAACGTTTACAATAGGAGTCAGTGATGCCACAGCTAAAAACAATTGATCCCCCAGTCCTTCAGCGGGATCAATTTTTCTTCTTTTATTTTCAAAAGTAATTCATTTATAACCGCTGTAAGACTCATGCAAATTTTACCTTTTAACTTTCCATAAATAATTTAATTTCGTTATCCATGCAGGCACGAATATCTCCACCTTCTACCCAACACTTGCTCCATTCCACGACCATCTCAATTGCCGTATCAAGGTTCCAATGGGGCTTCCAGCCAAAGGTGGTCTTCAACTTGGAGCAATCCAGCTTCAAGAAATTCGCTTCGTGGGGACCACCGTCATACCGGTTGACCCATTTCATACCATCGCCCCACTTGCTCACAAACAAATCGACTAAGGCCCCCGTCTGGAAGCAATCCACATCATCGGGGCCTACATTATAATAGCCTGCATATTTAATGTCCTGATACTGCATTGCTGCAATCATCAGATACGCATACAGCGGCTCCAGAACGTGCTGATACGGACGGGTCGAGAACGGATTTCTTACCACAATATCCTCATGCTTGATTGCAGCACGGATACAGTCTGGAATAATGCGGTCATTCGCAAAATCGCCGCCACCAATCACATTACCTGCACGAGCCGTAGAAATTGCAACATGATCATCGTTAAAGAAGCTGTTTTTATAGGAGTGTGTAACCAGCTCAGAACAGGACTTAGAGTTGGAGTACGGATCATAACCGTCCAGTTCTTCATTCTCCCGATAGCCCCAAGCCCATTCCTTGTTTAGATAGACCTTATCAGTCGTCACATTCAGGAAAGATTTCACGCAACTGCTGTTACGCACACATTCCAGAATGTTCACTGTACCCATCACATTCGTTTCGTATGTATAAGCAGGGTTCTTATAGCTGTCACGAACGATGGGCTGTGCTGCCAGATGCAGTACGATTTCCGGCTGTGCTTCATCAAATGCGGCCTTCAATGTTTTAAAATCACGGATATCTCCAATTACAGAATGCACGTCCTGCTCAATTCCGGCAATCTCAAACAAAGAAGGACTAGTCGGAGGATTGAGGGAATAGCCAGTAACAATAGCTCCAGCGTTAGCCAGCATCTTACACAGCCAAGATCCTTTAAAACCGGTATGTCCTGTTACAAATACTTTCTTTCCTTTATAAAAGTCCAAATCAAAATTCATGTTTATTTTCCTCAGTCTTTCCAAAGCTTCCACGGGGCGTTACCGTCTTCCCACAATTTTTCAAGCTTTTGTTTTTCTCTTAAAGTATCCATACACTGCCAAAAGCCTTTATGAACATATCCTGCGAGTTGCCCATCTTCAACCAGCTTCGTGAGCGGTTCCTTTTCAAAGATCGTGCTGTCTCCTTCAATATAATCAAACAGAGCAGGTTCAAAAACCATATATCCGATGTTAATCAAATCACCGTCAAAATCGGATTTCTCTCTAAATGCATTAATGATTCCATTGTTGCCAACATCAACAATACCTTTTGTCTGTCCAAAATTATACATTGACATTGTTCCGATTTTACCGTGTGCTCTATGAAACACAAGTAATTCGTCAATGTTAATATCACCAACCGCATCACCGTAGGTAACCATAAATGTATCATCGCCAACAAAGTCTTTAACTCGCTTGATACGTCCACCAGTTTGTGTATTTAATCCAGTATCAACAACCGTTACCTTCCATGGCTCAGCATGCTTATTGTGAATAATCATTTCATTGCCTTTTGTGAAATCAAAAGTAATATCAGATGTATGGATAAAATAGTCTGCAAACCATTCTTTAATCACATGCTGTTTGTATCCGGCACAGATAATAAATTCATTAATACCATAAGCTGAATATTCTTTCATAATATGCCACAGTATCGGCTTTTCCCCAATTTCAATCATTGGTTTTGGTTTTAAATGAGACTCCTCAGATATCCTTGTTCCAAAGCCGCCTGCTAAAACAACAACCTTCATAGTATTTTTCTCCTCTACCCCTAGTAGGGCTCATACCTTATTTTTATATCTATCTACACATCCATATGGATGGTATTTCTCTCTAATTCCTCGTGTGTTCATCACACACTCGGCTAAGTGTTTTCTTATGCTGTCGTATCCAAATACCACAGCAATCATATTTTGCCTGTTTTCTACTCCATAAAACATCCGTTGAGTACACTCGTCTCTATTTCTCTATAGCCGAAGTGTTGCTTTATATAATCAAACCCCGTATACCCTGCAATGACGTTTTTTCTAAGTGTTGGATTGTTGAATCGAACACTGTCGGCGCATGAGTTTTGTTAAAACTGTATATATCATCCAGTCCAATTTTCGTCATTCATTGTTCCTTATGAATAAATCATTCACTCTCACCGCACAAAATCTGTATTTATCATCGCCATCCATGCTCTACTCAACAGCAGTTTCAGACGTTAATGATAAACTCATGGATTTTTGTTGTTTTATCCTGTTTTCCGCCATTTCCTCATAACTTCCCAAAAAGTTGTGCCAATTTTGTGTCGCAGGGGTCAAAAGTTCAGCGTTTTGTATGAGTTATTGGCATTTTCAGTTCATACAGCTGTGAAATATAACCAATTTCAGTACCCCATATAGTGTGCAAAACGAGTTCTTTTCGACGATGCTACGTCAATACGGTTTGTTGAGTAGACATTTGTAGGAGCAACAATTACTACAAAGTCAGCATCGGCGTATGCGGTCTTAGCATCCAGAGTTACAGTCAAGTTCAGTTCCTTCTCTGCAAGATACTTTTCAATATAATCATCCTGAATCGGAGACTTCCGGTTGTTGATCATCTCGACCTTCTCCGGAATGATATCCACAGCGGTCTCATGATGATGCTGAGAAAGCAATGTGGCAATTGACAAGCCCACATAACCAGTGCCCGCAACGGCGATTTTGTACTTCTTCATGTTATTTACTCCTCCGATTCTCATCGGGCATATCCTCTAATTTTTGCACCTATGTACACATCCTGTATTTCAGGATGGTATTTCATTTTCATAATCTCCTGTGTCATATCTCACAGTTCTATTAAAAATAACTTCGAATACACTCCCCAGCTTAAAGCCGGCACATTCTTCGCCGTGCCCACACCTTCTTCAGGTACACACACGACAGGCGGTATTCAACCCGACGGTGTTTATCACTGATATACACCGTGTTTTGCTTTCGCTTTCTTTTTGTCAGCACGGCAAAGCCGATGCACTGACTTTATGACATCTGTTTTCTGACATGCCATAAGGTCAATCCACCTGCTCGCTTTTCATACTGATATTCTGTTTCCTTTGTTCTTCCCTTCATGCTCTGCGTCCAAACTGTGTCAGGCACTTTTTCCCGAGATTTCTCACAGCATTCAGATATCGGTTCGTCTGATGTCCATTGGCGCAGCAGCATAGTTCTGTTCTGGTGTCAGTCCGAATGATTTCTGCGCCGCACTTTGCACAGATTTTGCTGATGCCGGTGGCGTGGACTTCGATAACGATGATTCCGTTTTTCCATGCTTTGTAGTCCAGATACTGGCGGATCCTAGTGCTTAAGTGGAGCGGGCCCCAGTTTCCTGAGCCTTTCATGACGTTTCTGGAATATTCCTGGTTGTAACGTGTAAGTACGATCACAGAAACGTCCTGCTCTACGGCAAAACGTAAGATTTGGCTTGTGACCTGGTGTCCATAGTGTTCAGAAAGATGTTTCAGATGCATCCAGTATTTCTGATCAACTCTGCCTGTCTGTCTACCTCCGGTTGCTTCCTGGGACTTCTGAATCTTTTCCAGAAGCTTTCTGCAATGGTGGCTGTATTCCTTTCCGCCTTTCCAGAACTTCACTGCGATCTCCTGACCGGTTCCATCCAGAACAACGCCTGCTGCAAAGGCATCACTGTTTGTAAACTGAATACAGAGTATCCTGCATCCTGCCTGCATCCTCTGATGTACGGTTGCTGTATTTTCATTGTTCTGACGTACTGGAACATGCAGCATGTCATATTTGTATTCAAAAACTACGGATGGTGACATGAGTCTGGCGTTTTCCGGAAAGTCTCTGCCTGACAGCCGGCAATGCATCCAGGTCCATGTGTCTCCTGTCCAGACACGCAACGTGATCTCTTTAGCGGAAAAATCCTGATACATTCCTTTGTAATAGGTAACTGCTGCATTTAGTTTCTCTGCTCTGCCGATCTTCTCATCCTGGGCAAAACGGCTGAGATAGCTTTTGGCTGAAGCAATTCCCTCATTGGCTGCTGCTCTTCGAAAATACAGCGGAACCTTTTTCCAGGGGAGAGGATCTGATGGTATGCGTCCGCCTCGCCCCGGAATGCTCATGATCTCCAGCTCGCGTAAAGTCTGCTGGCTTCCCATTTCCCAGAGATCCGTATGATCCAGAAGCAGGTTGTAATAAAATTCAGCGATCCGGTTATAAAATTCCTGTGTGGTCCGCAGCCATTCCGGATGTCTGCACCAGAGATGCAGTCGCCAGGTTGTGATGCTGTAGCCGCTTTTTCCGGTGTTTTCTTTTTTTCCGGTTTCCGGTTCTTTCATTTTGGTTCTCCGTTTTTCGCAAAGAAAATTCATTATAATATAACTTATCTAAATTATTATTTTTGTCACTTATCATTTCCATAAGCGACAAACAGGCCGGAAACCCGTATAAATGAGGACTTCCGGCCTGCTTTGACCATAATTCTGACTGCTAATAGTTCAGCTTTTCCATGCATTTCTGCTTTTGTTTTATGCTGCTGTGCACATAAATATCCATGGTGATCTTGACGGACGAATGTCCCAGAATTTCAGAAAGTGTCTTGCTGTCAAATCCCATTTCCGTACAACGGGTGGCAAAAGCATGCCGGAGAGAATGAATGTTGATACTGGGGATTTCACATTGCTGAAGGAGCTTCTGGAATTTACGCTGTATATTTCTGGGCTCCATACATTTACGATTCGTACCCGTCAGCAGGTATGAATCAGGTTCAGCAGCAATCCGCTCCATTTTTTTCAATAAAAAATCAGGGATTGGAATATCCCTGATGGATGAGACTGATTTAGGAGGACCTATCATTAAAACGGTTTTGGGTTCGTCATCAGATTCACCAGAATAATCAAGATTTTTTATCCGTGAGATCGTTCGCCTTATATGTAGCAGTTTTTTATCAAAATCAATATCTTCCCAACGGATGCCGCTGAGCTCGCCAACGCGGATCCCTGTATAAATACATAGCAGGATGCCGATGGGAAATTCTGAGTCCTCAGCAGAGAGAACTGTGATCAGCTTTGTGAGATGTTCATGAGAAATAAGCTGAAAAGGACTGGTATTTATTTTGGGATACCGAAATTCCAGCTGTGAAAGATTCAGATACCCCTGTTTTTCACCATAGCGTAAAATACTGTGGAACAGGATCAGAAGATTTTTGATGGTACGTGGCGAAAGCCCCTGCTGTTTCAGCTTTTCAGAGAAGGCATATACAGAAGCAGAAGAGATGTATTTCAACGGCATATCACCAAATTCCGGAAGGATATGTGTATCAAGAAGTGTTTCGTAGCAGGCATAGGTGCTGAGCTTTACAGCATAACGCATGGATAACATCCATTCTTCACTGAGGTTTCGAAATACATAACACTTTCCCGGAGAGTTTTGAAGATTATTCTGACATAAAACAGCCAACTTTTTCTTTTTTACAGCCTCGTATGTACGACCATACAGATATCCGTACTGGATACGTCCATTCTGGCCACGACATTTTTCATAGCGCGCCTCCCATCTTCCGTCTTTCCTTTTTCTGATATTTTCCCCTTTTCTAGGCATAATCGTAGTCTCCTTTTCGCACTATTATAGCAAAAGTCTGACCATTTTTGTGACCACTAATAAGCGAAAAAAAGAAAAATTTGTCGTATATAAAAAAATTTAACCGAAAAAAACTGCATTTTTGGTCGAAAGTGGTGCATTTTTCGTATCTTGACAGTGACAGGGTGCAATGCTATCATTGATTAAGATTCAAAAACTATGCAATTTGAGAGAAAATCACCTGTCGCTTATGGAAATGATAAGCGACTTTTTTACCCTCAAAAAAGCAACACGGCAGACACCCCTCCGGGGCTGTCTGCCGTGTTTTATATCGCTTTTATGTTTTTATGTAATTAAGCTATCTGTTCCTTAAGCCTCATATCCATTAGGGTTCTGGCTCTGCCATCTCCAAGAGTCTGCACACATCTCGCGGATTCCGTTCTCTGCCTTCCAGCCAAGCTCTTTCTCCGCTTTGGTTGCATCGGAGTAGCAGGTTGCGATGTCGCCTGGGCGGCGTGGTTTGATCACATATGGGATCTTGACGCCGGTAGCTGCCTCAAAGTTCTTAACGATATCAAGAACACTGTAGCCTTTTCCGGTTCCAAGGTTGTAGATGCTTAATCCGGAATTGTCTTCCAGCTTCTTAAGAGCTTTTACATGGCCCTTGGCAAGGTCTACTACGTGGATGTAGTCACGGACACCTGTTCCATCCGGTGTATCGTAATCGTTTCCGAATACGCCAAGCTCTTTCAGCTTGCCTACTGCTACCTGTGTGATATATGGCATCAGGTTGTTCGGGATACCATTTGGATTCTCACCGATGGTTCCGCTCTTATGAGCACCGATCGGGTTGAAGTAACGAAGAAGAACTACGTTCCACTCCGGGTCTGCCTTCTGGATGTCTGTAAGAATCTGCTCCAGCATGGATTTGGTCCAGCCATATGGGTTGGTACACTGTCCCTTCGGGCACTCTTCGGTGATCGGGATCATTGCCGGATCTCCGTATACGGTTGCTGAGGAAGAGAAAATAATATTTTTAACATTATGTTTTCTCATCACGTCTACAAGAGTAAGGGTTCCTGCGATATTGTTCTCATAATACTCCCACGGCTTGGCAACAGATTCACCAACTGCTTTCAGTCCTGCAAAATGAATACAGGAGTCGATCTCTTCTTTGTCAAAAACTTCATTTAATGCTTCGCGGTCCAGGATATCTGCTTTATAGAATTTCACCGGTTTGCCTGTGATCTTGGATACTCTGTCCAGAGCCTTCTCACTGGAATTGCATAAATTGTCAACTACTACAACATCATATCCTGCGCTCTGCAGCTCTACAACGGTATGACTTCCAATGTATCCTGCTCCACCTGTTACTAAAATTGCCATAGTTTTTCTCCTCCTCTATTGGATCTAACTGTTCCTGTTTATTTTAGCACTGTTCCTTTGTTTCCACAATAGCAGAAAACCAGGTTTACTACTTAATCCCAGAGTCCCTGCGGATAAAGTCCCTGATCCTTCAGATTCTGGATCGCGGCTACCACTACCGGTTTGTCCTCTTTATAGGTCACTCCGTACCATTTATCCTGTGTGGTAAGGACCCTGACTGCTGCCTTTTTTTCCTGGAGGAGCTCGTCAACTACAAACGGAAGAAAATATTCGCATTTCAGAGGATTTTCCGGAATGCTCTTTTCAAGGAATACCGGGAAGCGTTTTACCAGCTCTTTCATAAATCCACCGGTGAAGCCCCACATATTCATGGATACCGGAGTCTCTCCTGGGAGACTTGTCCAGGTTTTTCCATCGTCCTCTGTGTAGGCTGCTCCGCCGTCACGTTTCTCAATGTGTGTTCGCTCATTGATATCTGCAAGATATCCATTTTCATCTGTCTCACAGACACCTCTGGAAACGTAGCCGTTGTCTGTCAGGGTATTCTCAAGACGGTAGCCTACCATCATATACTGGGCAGGTACGGTGTCCTCCTGGGCCTGGATCAGGAAATCATACGCCATCTTAAAGGCATGGGTTCCATAATAATCATCTGCATTGATCACCACAAACGGTCCGTCGATCTCTCCAGCACAGCTTAATACCGCATGTCCGGTTCCCCATGGCTTCACACGGCCTTTCGGAACCTGGAAGCCTTCCGGGATGTTGTTGAGATCCTGATGCACATAAACGATCTCCACCTTGTCACTTAAGCGGTCGCCGATGGCATCGCGGAAATCCTGTTCATTCTCTTTTTTTATGATGAATATCACTTTCTTAAAGCCTGCACGTACGGCATCATAAATGGAAAAATCCATGATGATATGACCTTCCTGATCTACAGGATCGATCTGTTTCAGTCCGCCGTAGCGGCTTCCCATTCCTGCTGCCATTACTACCAGAACCGGCTCTTTCATAATTTTGTTCCTCCTGATTTTTAGAAATACAGGGATTTTTTCCCATACATATTTTAAGCCGGTCAGATTCTCATCCGACCGGCCTTTGAACCTTTTTTTATTATACTACACTTCACCGTGAAATCCTACTGATTATTTTCAGTTTATTTTCGGTCAGAAGTATTCTCCGGGAAAACGATCTCCATCCTGGTTCCAACTCCCTGTTCACTTTCCACGTTGATCTGTGCATGATGAAGCGTTGCTCCATGCTTCACAATGGAAAGCCCCAGACCTGTTCCGCCGGTCTGTCTGGAATGACTTTTGTCTACCCGGTAAAAGCGCTCAAAGATCCTTCCCTGTTCACTTTTCGGGATTCCGATTCCGTCATCTGCCACACAGTAGAACGGATGCCCTTTCCGGTTGCCTACCATGATCCGCACATGACCATTCTGTTCTGTATAGCGAACTGCATTGTCTGCAATATTAAAAAGCATCTCATAGAGTACATGGCGGACACCCTTGATCTTCTCTGCACTTCCGGCAAGCTCAAGGAAAATATTTTTCTTTCCGGCAGGATGTCTGAGATTATTTCTTACGTCTTCCGCAAGCTCATAAAGATCCACCTCTTCAAAAGGAACCTCACTGTTGCTTTCATCCAGTCTGGAAAGCTGGATGATATCCGCTACCAGATTGGAAAGTCTTATTGATTCATGGTAGATCCTTCCGGAAAATTCCCGTATATGATCTGCCGGAACCATGCCGTTCATCATAAGCTCCGCATAACCGGAAATGGACATCAGCGGGGTCTTCAGCTCATGGGAAACATTTGCAGAAAATTCCTTCCGGATCTCCTCTGCCTCCTTCAGTTCTTTTACCTGCTGCCGGATCTGCCGGTTCTGTTCATCCACCCGCACAAGAAGGGGACGCAGCTCCTCATAGCACACATTGTTCAGCGGATGCTCCAGATCCAGATCGTTGATCGGACGGATCAGCTCTCTGGTCTGTCTCTGTGCAAAAACAAACTCCAGGATCAGTACCAGGAGCATCAGAAGTCCCAGCACAGCAAGACTTGAGATCCATGTGGAATATATGGAGTCTACGGTTTTTCCTACACGGAGCACGTTTCCGTCATCCAGCTTCACCGCATAATAAAAGGTCTTTTTTGCAAAGGTTTCTGAATAACGGATACTTTCGCTTTTTCCATTTTTTTCTGCCTGTATAAATTCCGGACGATCACTGTGATTTGCCAGTTTTTTCGGAGAGGCCTCAGAATCGTAGAGAACGGTTCCGTCTTTACGGATGAGAGTCACACGACTTGATGATACTGTCTGAAGCTTTTTTGTGAGAAAGGAATCTCCATACTCATCCATGGCAAGGCAGATATACTGCGCTTCCTCACGGACTCCCCGCTGCATGTATGTGTTTAATTTATTGTAGGTGACCACACTTGCTGCCAGAAACGTGACAAGAACAGCAAAAATGATCATAATGCTTGTATGATGCAGAATTTTCTTTTTCATACATGATCTCCGATCCGGTATCCCACGCCACGCACTGTCTCGATCAGATTTCCGGCTTCCCCCAGCTTTTGTCGGAGAGTCCGTACATGAACATCTACAGTCCTTGTTTCTCCGTCAAAATCATAGCCCCACACATGGCACAGGATCTGGTTTCTGGACATGACCAGTCCTTTGTTCTCCATAAGATATTCCAGAAGCTCGAATTCCTTTCTGGTCAGCTCCTTCACCTCACCCTGATAGCTGACTTCATGACGGGACACATTGACACGAAGACCCTTACAGTGCAGCTCCCTCTCTTCGCTCTGCCTTGCGCAGCGCCGAAGGACCGCTTTAACCCTGGCTACAAATTCCATCATCCCGAAGGGCTTGGTGATGTAATCATCTGCGCCGCCCTCCAGACCTTTTACCTTGTCAAACTCCGCTTCTTTGGCTGTGACCATGATCACCGGGATATCCCGGGTCCTGGTGTCACTTTTCAGTCGTTTCAAAATATTATACCCATCTTCACCCGGGAGCATGATATCCAGCAGGATCAGTTCCGGCATATTTTTTTTCATGGCTGTGTCAAGTTCTGCCCCGGTTTCAAAACCTTCTGCCTCAAAGCCTGTTGTCTCCAGGGTATAGACAAGAAGCTCTCTGATATTTCTCTCATCTTCCACACAGTAGATCATTCTATATCCTCTCTGTTCGTTTTTTGCCGTTGGCACTTCATAATCGTCTGGTCTTTTTTGTTCCATGCCTTCAGTATAACTGCTTTCTTTTTACTGCACAAGCCCTGGCCGTCTGCTGATACAGATAACCAGGGCATAGCATTTCGATATCTTTTTATTGGCTGCCTGCCGCTGCCATCTGGGCTGCCGCCTGCTCATCCTTTATTTCCGGAAGCTGATACTGATTCCGGATCACCTCCAGCGCACGGTAGAAGGTTTCGTCCGGCCCATGTTTGATCTGCTTCAGGTGCTGATGTGTATCAAAAGCATCTTCATGAACCTGTGTCACACAAACACCGATATTGGAACAGTGATCTGCCACACGCTCCAGGCTGGTAGTCACATCGGACAGGATGAATCCCATTTCAATGGTACATTCTCCGGCGCGAAGTCTCTGGATATGCCGGTACTTCAGTTCCTTGCTGAGTTCATCGATTACTTCCTCCAGTGGCTCGATCTCTCTCGCAAGCTGCACATCCTGATTTTCGTAAACCTTGTAAGCAATATCTACAATGTCTTCCACCGCATGCTCCATGACACGTAACTCTTCCAGCGCCTTATCCGAAAACTTCAGGCCTTTTTCATAAAGCTCCTGTGCGGATTCCATGATGTTCACACCGTGATCGGAAATCCTCTCGAAATCACCGATACAGTGGAGCATGATGGAAACACTGTGACTGTCATGAACGGAAAGATCCTTCTGGTTCAGTTTTACAAGATAGGTTCCAAGTTCATCCTCATAACGGTCTACCTTTTTCTCTGCTTCTTCCACCAGAGCCTTTCCTTCTGCGCTGAAATTCTTCAGAAGGTCCAGGGCGGTAAACAGAGTTCTATGAGAATCCTCTGCCATTTTTTTCGCTGCATTCCTGCTCTGCTCAACTGCAAATGCAGGTTTCTCCAGAAAACGGCTTTCCAGGATCATGAAATCCGGATCTGCTGCCACCTTCTCCTCCTCTTCCTTCCTGTCGCGGATAGTAAGACAGGCAAGCTTCTCCAGAGCCTTTCCAAACGGAAGAAGAACAAGAGTTGCCGTGATATTGAAGGCACTGTGCAGGATCGCGATCCCGGCCGGAGTCGCTGCCTGTGCCATAAATGAAAAATGTACTGCTGCATTTATCGCATAAAATACTGCCATGAACAGCATGGTTCCGATCAGATTGAAATACAGATGGACCATAGCCGCACGTTTTGCGTTTTTGCTGGCTCCGATGGCTGAAAGGATCGCAGTGATACAGGTACCGATATTCTGTCCCATGATAATAGGAAGTGCTGCACTGAACGGTACCATTCCGGTAAGGCACAGTGCCTGGAGGATACCAACCGATGCGGAAGACGACTGGATGATCGCTGTCAGCACTGCTCCGGCCACAACTCCAAGGATCGGATTGGAGAATTTCACCAGCATTCCGGTAAACTCCGGTACCTCTGCAAGAGGTTCCACAGCTCCGCTCATGGCATTCATTCCATACATCAGGATCGCAAAGCCTACAAAGATCGCTCCCACGTCCTTTTTCTTCTGGCTTTTTGTAAACATGATCAGAACCACGCCGATCAGTGCCAGTATCGGTGAAAATGACATCGGCTTAAAAAGTCGGATAATAGAGTTATCACTCTGGATACCTGTAAGACTTAAGATCCATGAGGTTACGGTAGTACCGATATTGGCACCCATGATGATTCCCACAACCTGGGACAGCTTCATGATTCCCGAGTTTACAAAACCAACGACCATAACGGTAGTTGCCGAGGATGACTGGATCACTGCAGTCACACCCATTCCAAGAAGAACGGCTCTGATGGGATTGGAGGTAAGTGTCTCCAGGATCCGCTCAAGCTTTCCGCCTGCAACCTTCGCAAGCCCGTCTCCCATTAAGTTCATTCCATAAAGGAAAATAGCAAGGCCGCCAAGCAATGCCAGTACGCTGAAAAAGTCCATAATACTCTCCTTCACTTTCTCTTTTTGATATGTTTGATTTCCTTTTTTCTCATTTCAACGATTTTCATAATAGCGGCCTATTGTAAAATTTTCCCCACTGGAATGTAAAATCTGTGTAAAAAAAATAAAACAGAGGATCCTGTTACGGGAAACCGATTTCCCGTCAGGATCTCTCTGTCCTATATATCGTACAGTGGTTTTTATCCTTATGATGTGTTTTGTGCTGCGGATATTCTCATTCCGCTGAGCTGCATGCTCATGAGCAGAGCTGCCCTGCGATCTGTGATCAGAATCCGCGGATCTCCTCATCCTCAGATCCGGTCTTGTCGATGGATTTTATTACAAGGTAATAGCTGTAATCATCATTGACCTTTACTTCCACCCGGTCTCCTACACGATGACCGCGCAGTGCCTTGCCGATAGGCGATTCAATACTGATACGGTTTTCCATGGAATTTCCGCGGATGGAAGTAACCAGCTTGTACTTCTCCACCTCATTATCTTCTTCAAAAAGAACTTCCACGATATCGTCCATTCCCACTTCGTCAGATCTGGAAGCATCGGATACAATGGATGCCGTCTTCAGCATCCTCTCCAGATAACGGATGCGGCTCTCGTTCTGATTCTTATGCTTCTTGGCTGCATAATACTCAAAGTTCTCACTTAAGTCTCCCTGGGCACGTGCCTCCTTGACCGCCTCAATGGCTTCCTTACGTACTACCAGTTTACGGTGTTCGATCTCCTGCTCTATTTTTTCAACATCCTTGCGGGTAAGCTGTTCTCTCATTTCTCTGGCATCTCCTTTTCTTTATAACATTCAGACTGATCCTGAATCTGTTCTCCACTTCCTGTGAAGCTTCTGTCACAGATACAGGATTTCTGGAAGGTTACCGGAAATACCATAGCAGATACGCTCTGCTTTGTCAAACAGCGCATACCTGTTCTTCGGCTTCCTCCTGCTGGTGTACTCGCTGTTCAATATAATCTGCCATATGTTCTTTGGGGATATCCAGTAACATGGAAAATTCAGAATAGAGATGATCCTCTGCAAGCTTCAGATACCGCTCGTCTGTAGCGGTTGTTTTTTTGCCATGAGATAATCTGGCCTGTTTTCTGACGTAGATCGTCTTGATGATCCGAAGAAGATCTCTGCATTCACAGGTACGGATGCATTTCTTGTAGCTATCCTCCCGGAATTTCTCATTCTCAATACTCAGTGTCTCAATGGATGGAATCTCATCGATAAGCCTCTCCGCTTCTTCCCTCGTAATGATTCCGCGAAGCACCTGCTTTCCACCTTCCACCGGTGTAAATATCTTCCCATCTGTTTCTCCTCCGGGCCTCAGTACATAATAAAGCTTCTCGCCGGAGGAACCATCCACCCTCATTGTGGTAACTCCTGTTACCTGGCAGATGCCGGTACGACCATACACAACATATTCGCCTGTTTCAAACATTTTTCCACTTCCTTTCATTTTTTTACTTTTCTTTTGTTATCCTGGCGCTTATTGTGCTCTAATGAAAGCTCCCTGCCAGGTTATATATCCAGACAAGGAGCTTCTCACTGAGGATTCTATCCTTATTTTACTACTTTTCCCATTTATTTGCAAAAGAATTCAAAAAGTTTTTTTATTTTTGTGAAATATGCCCACAATGAGGGCATATATTTTTTGTTATAATTCTTCTTTTTTCTTTCTTCCCAGACGGATGTCTTCCATATGAGATTTCAGTTCCGGTGTCATACTGTCAAAGAGATAGGTTTTGCTGTTGTCTCTGCGCTCCTGCCATTCTTCTCTCATCTGCTGTTTTGCGGAAGCGATCTCATCTTTGAATCCGCGCGCTGAGATCCTGGCGGCTCCCTGTCCCATAATGATGATCTGCTCCAGTCCGTCTGATGTGGCAACTGTCACGTTATGCTTCCGTCCAATTTTATGGACAGTGCGTTCAATATACTGGTCTGCAGTTTCCGCTTCTTTTGTATAGACAACATGAATGTTATGATACTGGAAGGTTTCCTCCGGATGGCCCTCCACACGGTAGGCATCAAATACCAGGATCAGGATGCAGCCCTTGATTCCCTGATAATCGCTTAATATATCCATTAACCTGGACTGTGCCGCATGAAAGTCTGCCTGTGCCAGATCTCTTAAATCCTCCCAGGCAAATATGATATTGCAGCCGTCCACCAGCAGATAGTCCTCTCTGTGGATGGCCGGACTGCTGTTTCTCCAGGCGCCGTGATCGGATTTTGCCGGAAGGCCAGAATCTGCTGCATCTTTGCCTCCCTTCCCGGAAAAGCTGCTTCCGCTTTCCGTATTTCCGAAGCTTCGGCTGTTACTGCTGTATTTTTTTGAGCTCACCGGACCAAAGGTTTTCTCAAAGATTGCCTTCAGTTCTTTTTCCTCTTCGTAGCTTCCATACATGGAGGTATATTTTCCACGGCCGGCATTGGCTGTTCTGTGATCCGGACTGTTTTTGGCTGTTCCCTGAACTGAACGCACTCCTGCAAAGCTGTTGTCGGAATCCTCATAGGTATCATTACTGTCCGAAAGCTGAGCTCCTTCCAGATGCATATATTCTTCTACCTCATACCAGGGAACCACGAAGCCTGCTCCATGGGCACAGAATACAGAGCCTGTAGGATTCTCAAGATCTCTCTCGGAATCATAGCCGATCTCCTCTGCGATCTGCTCCTGATCCTGACAGGGTTCATAGCCCTTCAGAGTACAGGTCAGATGACCTCTGCCTCTTGTGTAGGAAACTACCTGGCTCTGATAATCCCTCATTTTTGCCACCGGCGCACTTCCTGTGATCACCGACAGCTCTCCCTGGGTTTCCGGCCCCTGAAAGGTTCCCTGCATCCTCTGGATATCCGTCATGGCACGTCCTACATTTTCTGCCGGAACCTCAAGTCGGAAGCTGTAATAGGGTTCCAGAAGAACTGTCTCCGCTTTCTTGAGGCCCTGGCGCACAGCACGGTAGGTCGCCTGCCGGAAATCTCCACCTTCCGTATGCTTCTGATGTGCCCGCCCGGTGAGAAGTGTGATCTGCATATCGGTGATGGGTGATCCGGTAAGGACTCCCAGATGCTCTTTTTCCTCCAGATGTGTCAGGATCAGCCGCTGCCAGTTCCGATCCAGCTGATCTTCATTTGCCGCGGTAAAAAACTGCAGTCCGCTTCCTCTCTCTCCCGGTTCCAGAAGAAGATGCACCTCTGCATAATGACGAAGCGGTTCAAAATGTCCCACGCCTTCCACCGGTGCGGCAATGGTTTCTTTGTATACGATATTACCGGTTCCAAATTCTACTGCCACATGAAAGCGCTCCCAGATCAGATGCTTCAGGATCTCGATCTGTACCTCGCCCATCAGCATGGCGTGGATCTCTCCCAGCTGCTCATCCCACATGATATGAAGCTGCGGTTCTTCCTCCTCCAGCTCCTTCAGGCTTTTCAGCATCCTGTGAGCGTCACAGCCCTCCGGAAGGATGATCTGATAATTCAGTACCGGTTCCAGCACCGGCATGGCAGAATCCGCCTCAATGCCAAGTCCCTCTCCCGGATATGTTTCGGTAAGACCTGTAACTGCACAGACGGTTCCTGCCTCTGCCTCTTTGAGCATTTCAAATTTTGCACCGGAATAGATACGGATCTGATCTGCCTTTTCCTCCCAGATCTCCTCTGCCGGAATACCATTTCTTCCTGCATTGGTCAGCGTCTCCTTAACCTTCAGGCTGCCGCCGGTGATCTTCATATAAGTGAGACGGTTTCCCTGCTCATCTCTGGCGATCTTAAAGATCCTGGCTCCGAATTCTGCGGGATAGGACGGTACTGCCATGTAGGTCTCCATTCCATGGATAAAAGCATCTACGCCTTCCATCTTCAGGGCAGATCCAAAGAAGCAGGGAAAAAGCTTTCGCTCCAGGATCAGCTCTGCCACGTCCTTTTTTGCGATCGTTCCTGTTTCCAGGAAGCTTTCCAGAAGGTTCTCCTCACACATGGCGATATTTTCCAGAAAATCATCCGTTCCATTTATTTTATCAGAAGCGCCCTGCGTTCCGGATATATTCTCTTTTTCTGCTTCACTGGCGTTGTCTTTCAGCTGCATTCCTTCAGCTGACGGATATTTCCCGGAGTTATCCACAGGATTCTCCTTTTTCCCTGCTGCTTCTGCACCGGAGCATTCCAGTTCTCCACTAAAATCCACACAGCATCCGCTTAATTTCTTCTTCAGCTCCTCAAGAAGTCTTTCCCTGTCTGTTCCTTCCTGGTCCATTTTATTTACGAAAAGAAATGTTGGGATCTTATACTGTGTCAGCAGTCTCCACAATGTCTGTGTATGCCCTTGCACACCATCTGCGCCGTTGATCACCAAGATCGCATAATCCAGCACCTGCAGGGTACGCTCCATCTCAGCAGAAAAATCCACATGCCCCGGCGTATCCAGAAGTGTCACTTCCATATCCCCCATGGAAAAAACTGCCTGCTTTGAAAAAATGGTGATTCCTCTCTCCCTCTCAAGCTCATAGGTATCCAGATACGCATCCTTGTGATCGACTCTTCCGATTTTCCGGATCCTTCCGCATTTAAAAAGCAGGCCTTCCGATAATGTCGTCTTTCCTGCATCCACATGGGCAAGCACGCCCAAGCTTATATGTCTGTGTTTTATATTCTGAGGTTTTTCTCCCATTGAAAATACCCCTTTCTGTTGTAATGATATCCAATATCATAACATAGAAAGGGGTATAAGTCGAATCTTGTTTCGGTCTGTGATTCAGGAATCCAGGTAGGCTTTCAGCTTCTCCAGATCCTTTTTCATATCTGCTCTTCCTGTCTGGTAGATCCGCTCCAGATTGCTCTCATCACGCTCGATCATCGCCGCCTGGATGGGACTGCTCGGACGGATGATATGAACGCGCCCCTCTTTTTCCAGAGAAGCCAGTTCCTCCAGTGTTTCATTATAATGGATATGCCGTTCCTCCAGATCCTTCAGAAAAGCCGGATATTTATGTAATACTGCTTTCAGAAAAAGCTGCATCTTCGGGTTTGCTTTTTTTCGGTACTTCACATCTCTGGTAAGCACCACTACGTTTTTTTCGTATCCCCTGGAAAGCATCCACTTAACCGGGATCGGATCAGACACACCACCGTCCAGAAGTCTCTTTCCCCCAAGCTTCACCGGTCGGGAGGCTACCGGGATCGATGCAGACGCACGCATCCATTCAATATCCTCCACATCTCCGTTGGGACATTCATGATACACCGGTTTTCCTGTATCCAGGTCCGTACACACCACTGTAAATTTCATGGGATTTTCCGCGTAGGTCTGACGGTCAAAAATATCCAGCTTCCAGGGCAGTTCATAATATCCGAATTCCCGGCTGTATACATCTCCTGTGGTGATCCAGTTCCGGATGCTTGCAAGTCTTTTATCCTTGCAGTACTTTTTGTTATAGCGAAGAACTCTTCCGATCTGCCTGGACTTATAATTGCATCCAAAAACAGCTCCAGCCGATACGCCCACCGCACTGTCTGCGTAAATCTCATTTTCCATCAGAACATCGATCACACCGGCGGTATACAAGCCTCGCATACCGCCGCCCTCCATAACGATACTGAATTTTTTCAATTGTGTTTCTTCCATTTATTTGTCCTCTGTATTCTGTCTGGCAGACTCTGCTGCCCTTATGCTGTCATCTTTTATGTCCCATTTATTGTACTTTTCGAATTATATCGGTCTTTTCTGCCATACATCTATATCCATTATCAGAATATCTTGGTTGTCCACTTGCTCATATCCCAGACTTCATTTACCACATCCTGGTAAAATTCCGGTTCATGGCAGATGAGAAGGATACTTCCGCGGTATTCCCGGAGAGCTTTTTTCAGCTCGTCTTTTGCATCTACATCCAGATGATTGGTAGGCTCGTCCAGAAGAAGAATATTGGTGTCACGGTTCACCAGCTTGCAAAGACGCACTTTTGCCTGCTCACCACCGCTTAAAACTCGTACCTGGCTCTCAATATGCTTGGTCGTCAGGCCGCATTTCGCCAGTGCGGAACGCACTTCATACTGGGAAAATGACGGAAATTCCTGCCAGAGTTCTTCGATACAGGTAGTTCGATTCTCACCTTTAACTTCCTGCTCAAAATATCCGATCTCAAGGTTCTCGCCCTGCTCCACACTTCCGGAAAGAGGCTTAATCAATCCAAGAAGGCTTCGAAGAAGTGTTGTTTTTCCTATTCCATTGGTTCCCACCAGTGCGATCTTCTGTCCTCGCTCCATAGTAAAATTCAGCGGCTTGGAAAGCGGCTCATCATAACCGATCACAAGATCATGTGTCTCAAAAAGCATCTTTCCTGGTGTTCGGCCATAACGGAATTTGAACTCCGGCTTCGGCTTCTCTGCCGCCAGCTCGATCACATCCATCTTGTCCAGCTTTTTCTGGCGGGACATAGCCATGTTTCTTGTGGAAACACGGGCCTTATTCCTTGCTACGAAATCCTTCAGCTCACTGATCTCCTGCTGCTGTTTGCGGTAAGCAGCCTCCAGCTGTGCCTTCTTGACCGCATAGACCTCCTGGAAATGATCGTAATCTCCTACATAACGGTTCAGTTCCTGATTTTCCATGTGATAGATAATGTTAACTACAGAATTCAGGAAGGGAATATCGTGGGAAATAAGGATAAAGGCATTCTCATAATCCAGAAGATATCTTTTCAGCCATGCAATATGCTCCTCATCCAGATAGTTTGTAGGCTCATCCAGAAGCAGGATGTCAGGCTTCTCAAGAAGAAGCTTCGCAAGAAGTACCTTGGTTCTCTGTCCGCCGCTTAGATCCGTAACATCACGGTCAAGCCCCAGATCCAGAAGGCCCAGAGCTCTGGCAACCTCCTCCACTTTGGCATCGATCGCATAAAAATCGTGAAGTGTCAGTTCGTCCTGGATCGTTCCAAGCTCTTCCATCAGACCATCCATCTCGTCAGGATCTGCAGTTCCCAGCTTGTCGCAGATCTCGTTCATCCGTTCTTCTTTTTTGAGAAGAGGATCAAAAGCGGATTTCAACACCTGGCCGATGGTCATCCCCTTTTCCAGAACTGCATGCTGATCCAGATAGCCTGCGTGAACATTTTTTGCCCACTCTACCTTGCCCTCATCCGGCATCAGTTTTCCGGTCACGATACTCATAAATGTGGACTTTCCTTCGCCATTAGCGCCTACAAGTCCGATGTGTTCTCCCTTAAGAAGCCGGAAAGATACATCTTCGAAAATCGCTCTGTCTCCAAACCCGTGGGTCAGGTGTTCTACATTTAAAATACTCATTTGTTATATTCCTTTATCATTGTGGTTTTTCTGTTTTCCCGGAAGGGATTTTTAATAATGCTATAGTATTATACTTGATATTTTTCTCTGCTGTAAAGTCAAATCTCTGTATACACTGCGATCGGCTGACTGGCAGCTTTTTGTATTACCGGTTAAGCTGCTGAATACTATTGAATAATTTTCCATCTTCCTATCTCATTATCTTCTGTAAAAATCCTGTTCTTATTTATTATGCCATCGGATCTCACCGTTTAATATGATCGGATAACGGATCAGCTTGTCTGAATCAAGGTTTTCCGCATACATATCTACTGCGGTTATCTGGTGATTATCATATGTGGTATAATAATAGATTCCCTTTGTCGTGTTGCAGCATGAAGTATAGATCGTGATCTCATATGCGCCCTCTGATACCTCACAGCATCCCCGCTGCTGATCAACAGAGCCTAAAATATGGAAAAACTGGCTGACACTTTCGTTTTCCCCATCTCCGGATATTGCGTTTAATTTTGTAAATGCAACCTTTACAAATCTTGACTGGCTTGAAAGATCTCCCGGAATTCCCATTCCGCCCATTCCTCTGCTGTATGGATCCAGCTCCAGCACTCCTGCAAATGTACTTTCCGGCTGCTTTCTGGATACACCCGCATAATTGTTAAGTGCAAACATCTGACCGGGGAATGGAGGATTATTTGTAAGTACGCCAACAGGACCGTCATAGATGTGCATTCCGTCTTTCATGGATTCTACAACGATGCATTCCTCCTTGTCTGCGATCATCCAGTGAAGCTGTGCCGTTGGAAGCTGTTCACTGAAGGGTGTTCCCATAAGCTTCATATTGGAAAGCATCCTCCTTGCTTCAGCCACCGAAGCACACTGGGTAAGGATCCATGGAATAAATTCATATTGCGCCACCTGGACAAGATCCTTATCTGCCTCTGTCACTTCATCTGCATATGCCGCATTCCCCACAAAGTTAAGTCCTGCCATACCCAGTCCCTTTTCATTAGCCGCGTCATAATAAAGCGGATAATCTCCTGCTACAAACGCCATTCCTATGAGAGCATAATGTGTTTTTGATTTTCCTGCATATCGAAAATCGAACTCATAATTTCTTGGGGTTATGGTCACCTCTTCTCCATAGGAAAACTCATAGTCAAGAGTTCTTCCCATATAAAAATCCTTTGTCTGATACGTTGCTGCTGTACACATAGATCTACACCTCTTCCTTACAATAATCCTGCAAATAATCTCATGAAAAGCTGTCCCAGACGAAGATATGCACTGCGTCCTGTACGGTATTGTTCTGTTACTTCCCGACATTCCTTCATTGTTTCTTCCAGGTCATTTCTTATAGATAACACAGCCGGACTGTCTGCCATAAAGCATCCGTTTTCAAAATGATGATAAAGACTTCTGTAATCCAGATTTATGGTTCCGCAGGTTGCCATACAGTCATCTACCACGCTCATCTTGGCGTGACAGAAGCCAGGTGTCCACTCGTAGATCCGCACTCCATTTTTAACCAGTCCATGATAAAAGGAACGTGTAACACTGTAAATCATTTTTTTATCCGGGATTCCCGGTGTAATGATCCTGACATCAACTCCCCTCTTTGCAGCAAGACACAGCGCATGTGTCATTTCATCCGTAATGATCAGATATGGCGTTATAAACCAGCAGTATTTTTCAGCTTTGTTGATCATGCTGATATAAACTTCCTCTCCTACCTGTTCATCATCCATTGGACTATCTGCATAAGGCTGTACAAATCCGTTCTGAGTTGCCTTATATTCTGATCTTATAAAATATTTGCTGAAATCCTCATTATTATTCCTGTCATTGGCTGCATTCCACATTTCAAGGAATGTTGCTGTCAGCGACTGAACTGCATCGCCTTCAAGACGGATCCCGGTATCCTTCCATTGTCCGTAAGGATTGGTGTAATTAAAATTATTCATTTGCCAGATTATAGCCGCCTGTGAAAGCTACTTTTCCATCGATCACAGTTATTTTTCGATGATCACGGTTGTTCAGAAATACATTCAGTCCCGGCATAAACGGATTAAATACCCGGCAGTGGATTCCGATCCGCTCCATCTTTTTTACAAAATCCGTATTAATAAAGCCAATAGAGCCCATATCATCATAAAATACTCGCACTTCCACGCCTGCCTGTACACGCTCCTCCAGCACTTTCTGGATCTTTTTCCAGGCCTCTGCATCTTCTATCGCATGGTATTCCATAAAAATAAACTTTTCAGCCTTTGACAGTGCTGATAACTGTGCTTCTAATCCCTTTACCGCCTCATCATAATAAACAATATCCGTATTCTGGTATACGGGATAACCTGCATTTTTCCAAATATACTCACTGATATTTCCTGCTTTGGGGATTTTATTTTTGATATTTTCCAGTTTTTCCCGATTATCCGGCAGAAGCGGCAGAAGCTTTCTGTCGATATCCGCATATCGTTCTCGCATTTTACGGGTTCCGCCATTTAATCCGATCAGCAGATACAGCGCTACTCCCATGATCGGAAACACAAGTATCAGAATGATCCACGGCATTTTCATGGAAGAGGTCTGATTGGATGCATATAGTGCCAGAACCAGAATTCCTGCAAAGACTCTAGTCAGCAGATTAACGATCTCCGCATATTCATTCAGCCTTGTGATCACGATAATGATAAAAGCTGCTTCCAATAAAATACAAAGCACCGAAAAGCATAATCGAATGACACCGTTTTTCGTTTTTGCTCTGCCCTCCAGTGTATCCTGCCTCATAAAACCGCCCCTTTCTGCATTGAATGAGAATTTTCTGTTGTGCGTAAGCCTAACTGAATATTCCTGTTTCGTAGTAAACTCAACAATTATCTTTTGTACTGCAAACAGCGCAGCTCTTACCTGGTGGTTACTTATCCACTGTAATAAAAAATGAAATAAGAAGAAAGCCCTGGAAGCTGCAACTTCGAGGGCTTTTGCTTTTTCTGTTATAAACACTTTAATTCTTTTTTGCCTGCGAGCATTATATCATATGCGATTTTTCTTCGCAATATACTCTGTATATTTTTCAGTTCATAAATACCACATGGCTTTTTCATATTATAATCAGCAGTATGCAGATACATCTTTGCAATTTCTAACGGTTTAAAAGGAAAATTCCACCGTTGCAATCCACGATTGGGAGTTTGTTGTCGTTCTTGTTGTTTTCTTCTTTCTTTTATACTTTCCAGCCAACGGCCAGTTCTCTGGACTCCACAAATCTACGATAGATACCGCCTTGCTGCATGAGCTGTTCGTGAGTACCGCTTTGGACAATTTTGCCACCGTCAATAACGAGGATGTTGTCAGCGTGGCGAACGGTTTTCAGTCGATGGGCAATCATGATGATGGTTTTCTCTTTGGTCAGTGCTTCAATGGCATTGGTCAGCTCCTGCTCGCTTTCCGGCTCAACATTGGCAGTTGCCTCGTCCAAAATGACAATGGGGGCATCCTTCATAATGGCTCTGGCAATGGAAATGCGCTGTTTTTCACCGCCGGAAAGATTTGCGCCGCCCTCACCGATAATGGTTTCATACCCATCGGGCAGTGCCATGATGAAATCGTGACAGCAGGCCTTTTTCGCTGCTTCGATAACCTTTTCCATCGGTGCATCCGACTGACCGAAACGGATATTGTCGGCGATGGTGTCCTGGAACAGATAGACGCTCTGGAACACAAAGCTGAAATTGCGCATCAAACTGTCCATGCTGTATTCCTTTACATCCACACCTCCTAAGCTAACGCAGCCCTTATCCATATCCCAGAACCGGGCGATGAGATGGCAGAGCGTTGTTTTGCCACCACCGGAAGGACCCACGATGGCTGTGGAGGTTTTCTGCGGAATATGCACGGAAATGCCGTCAATAATCTTTCGCTTGTCGTAAGAGAACTCCACATTCTCCACATCAATATCGTAACTATCCGGGGTAATATCTTTTCCGTCAATATCCATAGTAGGCATATCCAGCACAGAGTTTGCCTTGCTTACATTCAAGTCAACATTTCGCAGGAGTGCCGAGTAACTGCCAGCACTGTCCAGTGCGCCGAACAGAATAAAGGCGGCAATGACCATGACCACGGCGTTCAGAAGTTCCATTGTGCCGTTCAGATAAAACGCAACGGATACGCCCGCAATGACCACGCCGATGAACTTGGCTGTCAGACTTTGCAGGAACATGATGGGGACAAAAGTAATCTCCGATTTTATGTTTGCCGCTGTGTTTTCGTCGATGGCCTGATTCAGGGCCTTGCTCTTTTCTCCGGTCAGATTGTAAGACTTGACTTCCGCAATACCCTGAATGTACTCCAGCACCTTTTCCACCAGCTTGCGGTCAGAAGCATCCTTTACCGGTGCGACCGTCTTTGCTTTCTTCTGCAAGCAGCTGTTGACGGCAAAAAACAGGAGCACACCAATTACTGCGATGCCGCCAATCCGCAGGTCAAAGTACAAAATCATCAGCGCAACTACCGCCGTGGTCAAAATGCCCTGGGTCACCATCATGACGACACGGGTGGCAACATCTGCCAGAGCCTCCATGCTGTTGGTGGCGACGGAGGTGATGTAGCCAAGGCTGTTTTGGTTGAAGTAGCCCATAGGGAGATACTTCAAATGCTCGGCAATTTCAATGCGTTTGTCGGCACAGGTGCCGTAGCCAGCCTCGCATTGGAGCATGGTGGAGCGGTAATTCGCAAAGGCATTGCCTGCGATACTAAGCAACATAATACCGAAAGACAGCAAGATACTCTTTACCGTCAGATTTCCGCTCAAAACGCCATGTAAGGTCACGGCGATAGCCGGAATTTTCAAAGCCTCAAACAGAGCCTTCAGCACACCGAGGAAAATGGACTTTGTAAATTTGCGTTTGTTGATCTCACCGCAAAAATCGAAAAAACGTCTAAATATCCGGATCATTGTGCTGCACCTCCTTCCTCCATATCCCGCACAGCAATATGAGAACGCCACATCTGTGCGTACAGGCTGTCCTTTTCCAGCAGCTCCTGGTGGGTACCACTGGAGCGGATATTGCCATCCTCCACCACAAATATCCGGTCGCTGTTGGTGATAGTGGAGAGCCTATGGGCTATGACCAGCAGGGTCTTTCCTTTTGTCAGCTTGGCTACGGAGGACTGAATGAGGGCTTCATTTTCCGGATCGGTAAAAGCTGTTGCCTCGTCCAGAATGACGATAGGAGCGTTTTTCAACATGGCACGGGCAATGGCGATACGCTGACGCTCGCCACCGGAGAGATGCCCACCGGCACCGCCCACAATGGTCTGGTAGCCGTGATCCAAACTCATAATAAAGTCATGGCAACCGCTGTTCTGGGCCGCCTCAATAACTTCTTCGTCCGTTGCGCTCTGATTGCCCATACGAATATTTTCCATGACGGTGGTGTCAAACAGATAATTGTCCTGAGAGACATAGGCAATGTACCGATTGTAGTCCTGCTGGGTCATTTGGCGAATATCCACGCCACCGAAAGAAATACTGCCTCCGTCCACATCCCACAGTCCCGCAATGAGTTTTGCAATGGTGGATTTCCCGCTGCCGGAAGGACCAACGAGGGCGTTGACCGTGCCTTCCCGAATGGTCATGTTGATGCCATGAAGCACCTCTTTCTCGTGGTAACCGAAGGTCACGTCATGCAGCGTAATATCGTTATTTTTCGGCTGAGCTGCGGAAACCTGCGGGCGGGTCTGCTCCTCCTGCTCTAAAACACCGGTCACTTCTCCGATGATGGTACTCAGCTTTGCCAGATCGTCGCCGTAGGACATAACGGTGATCAGGGATGCGATCAACAAAATGACCTGAATAAAGGTATTGGCATCCAGCGTACCGGCACGGAACAGCAGACCGCCGATGGGAAGAACCGCCACCATGGTCGCCGGGAAAATGGACATGGCAAGGCAGAAATAGATATTGCATCGCCGCATCCATTCCACATAACAGCTTGCGCCCTCTTTGGCGGCGACCACGAATTTTTCATAGGAGCTTTGTGCCTTGCCAAACGCTTTGATGACCTCAATGCCGTTGATATACTCTACCGCAGTATCATTGAGTATCTTGGTTTTATCCACGGTGTTCTGATAGCTTTCCGCATAGCCACGGGTCATTCCTGCATAGCACCCGAATCCGATGGCACTGTTACCAGCACAGCCAGAGCCATGCGCCAATCCAGTACAAAGAGATACACCAGCAGGGCAATAGGCACCAACAGGTTTGATGTAAATTCGGGAGTGATATGCGCCATAGTGGTCTCGATGCTGTCGATGCGCTCCACCAGTACATTTTTCACCGAACCGGAGGGCATATCCAGCACCGTGCCCAGCGGCACACGAGTCAGCTTCTCACATACCCGTTTGCAGATGTTACCCAACACCGCAAAGGTCGCCTTGTGAGAAAGCGTGGTGGAAATGCTGTGAAAGCCGCATCGCCCCACCCAAAGAAGCGCCATCACAAGGCAGTGTTGTAAGTAAATATTCGTGTCCCGGCATCCACCCAGTAAATCGCCAATCATATTTGCCATGACGAAATAGGGCAAAAGGCCGCAGATCACGCCGCACACAGCACTGAGAACGCTGAGTACATAACGGGAGCGATATTCTCCCGCAAAGTCCCAGATCCACGTTGCTGTGGAGCGTTTCATTTTTGTGTTCATGTTCTATCTCCTGTCATTTCTGTATTCAGCAGGGGTCGTATCAAAGATTTCCCTGAAAGCCGCTGCAAATTTACTTGGGTTATCGTAGCCGACAGCAGATGCAATCTCAATAATCCGCTTTTTACGGTCTGTTACCAGCATGGACGCTGCCACATTCATCTTGTAGTTGCGGATATAGGTATAGATGGGGCTGCCATACACACCCTTGAAGCCGTTTTTCAGGGCCGATGTGCTGAGATCAAATTGCTTTGCCAGTTCTTCGGTGGTGTAATTTCGGGTCAAATCGTTAGTCAGCAGCTTATGTACCGCCCTGATCTTCTCAGCCTGGCTGGAATAGAAGTACGGGCGTTCATCCTTGTACTCAGACAGTTCCAAAGCCCGCAGGAACACCAGCAGCTCCATGACCTTAATTTTGAAATAGTCCATGCGTATCTTTGCCGGAACATTGTAAAGCTCCGAGAAGATATGCTCAATGGAAGGGTGTTTGCGCAGGATATAGATACTGTCCTTACCGCAGAATTTGTCTGCCAGTTCCGATAAGTCAAAGGACACACCAGGCATTGCCTCCCGCACGGATTGTTCCGCATGATCGAGGAAGAAGCCAACCGTGATACCATGATAGTGAGACACAGGAAAATACATATCGCCGCTGTGATGCACCCGGCGATCCATTCGCAAATCGCCCTGTTCCATGTAATACCGCATATCTTTGTCCGTCCGATGCTCAATACGTCCTTCCCGACAATGGTCAATGCTGAAGATGCGGGACGAACTGTTAAAACGGCTGTAACAATGGGTCATGTGAAAATCGTTATATATCAGGTACACACCGTCAAATACCCGATAAATGGTCATAAGTCCATCGCCGCTGGGATCGTTCATCCGCAGCACCTTGCAATCCTCAGTCTCCACCATTTCTTCCAGATTGTCACCCAGGTCCGTACTGTGAAACATTGCCCAGGGACTATATTCATTTTCCAAATTAACACCTCCTCAAAGGCAAGTTATAGGTAGCTAACTTGCATTGATTAAGGAAAGCCGGTTTTCACGGCTTCCGTAGTAATTATATTCATTTTACAGTTTACTTTCTAATCCGATCCGCTTTTTTCGCTCCATTTGGTAAAAAATATTTGCAGCAAAGCTGAAATTCTTATCCCAGCACCACATCCAGTACCATCATCACGCTGAATCCCAACGCAAAGAATACTGTACCGATGTTGGAATGCTTTCCAGCAGACATCTCAGGAATCAGTTCTTCCACTACCACATAGAGCATAGCTCCTGCGGCAAAACTCAGCAAATACGGCAAAGCGGGGACAACAAACTGTGCTGCAAGAATTGTTAACACCGCCCCCAGTGGCTCTACAATGCCGGATAGGACACCGCTTAGAAAGGCTTGCCCTTTCTTCATTCCCTCTGCCCGCAGAGGCATAGAGATAATGGCACCCTCCGGGAAGTTTTGAATGGCGATACCGAGAGATAATGCCAACGCACCCGCGGCTGTAATTTCACCGTTTCCGGTCAAAAGGCCTGCATAGACCACGCCTACTGCCATTCCTTCGGGAATGTTATGGAGCGTTACTGCCAGCAGCAGCATAGTTGTCCTGCCAAATCCACTTTTTACACCTTCCGGCTGGTCAGCATTGCGGTGCAGGTGTGGGATGAGCCTATCCAAAATCAGCAGGAACAGGATGCCAAGCCAGAAACCGGCTGCGGCAGGAATCACCGCACCTTTGCCCATATCCGCCGCCTGTTCCATAGATGGAATCAGCAAACTCCAGATAGAGGCCGCCACCATAACCCCGGCGGCAAAGCCGGTCAATGCCCGCTGCACTTGCGTTCCAAGTGATCTTTTCAAAAAGAATACGCATCCGGCTCCCATTACAGTTCCGAAAAACGGGAGCAGGATTCCATAAATAATCGTCATATATCAATTCCTCCTGATAAACAGCAATGAGCACCCATTCACATATTCGGGGGGCTCTTTCAGATATTCATCCCTGTCTCCACATATGCTATAATCGCACTTACATTTGCTTATATGCCTTGTGGTCTTTCTTCATAAAGTGGTCATAGATTTTCGCTGTGCGATTCCAAAATGTTACCTTCATAATATCACTCCTGCGCACTGATTAGTCTCCTCTAACTTGCTATCTTTTAAAAAGCCGCCAGACGGCAGCTTTTCGATTTAATCAAATAATTCCCTGCAAGCACTATGCACCAGCATTTCCAACACCTGCGGATACAGTTCGTCGATTTCCCCCTGATGGGAGACAGTTAAGGTCAGTCCACGGATGGTGGCGGCAGCCAGATCCATTCCGCCTTTCAGCACAAGTCCACTTGCCTCCAGAATTTGGCGAATATGAACTCCGTCATCGTGATAGTGGTCAGCTTTGATGTCAGATGGTATCCGCCGCAACAAATACTCCGCATTGTTTTCGATGAAGGTCATAGCTTTGGTATCGGAAAGGTATTTGCAGGCGGCAAGAATGAGTGAGCTGTTCCACCGATGTTTTTCGCACCCCGATGGTCACGGCACAACGCAACGCTTCGTCTAACAAATCCTTACGGATCATTTCATTTTTCTGTTCTGTAAACGCCAAGTGATAACCTCCAAATCGTTTTGACCACTTTTGTTTTTTCGGTCATAACTATACTCTTTGCATTCGCCCCTGTCAATGAGTTTCAAAGAAAAGTTACAAACGTGGGTTTCAATGATATATTTCTTAATGGTTTTATCGGTTTTAATGCTTTTTCTGTCATTTTTCACCTGCTATAAAAATCTGCGTGTACAGAAAAAAGGAGGACCCTCAGGTCCTCCGTCCGGTCACAGGCATCGCAAGTCTCTGCAACCTGATCACTAGCAGACGTTCTAACATAAGCCTTTATAAAAGGCAAGTGCTTTTTTCGAACATCCGTCAGTATCTATTATATTCCTGTTTTTATATTACATTCCCACCTTTATGTCTTAGAAAGCTGTCTCACATTTTACACTTTTGAAATACTTTAGACACTTTTTCGTGCCAGTTCTTAGTACTAATTATTCTGCAAAGCTTTCATAAAGATTCTACAGGATTTTTTGCTTTTCATTTATATTTTGTGCAAAATCCCTATGACATCGAACTCCAATACCTGATAAAATAAATATGACATAAAATGTCGCTTATCCATTGTCAGACGGATAGGCGACATTTTTGTGTTTATATGAATTTTTTTATTATTTTTTTAAGGAGGGCTTACTATGCCAAAAACAAAATTTCAGGAATTCATTTTTACTCTTATCACATCCGGTTGTATGATTTTTATCATGGGTGCTTATAATGTCGCCATCCACACCGGCGGACTTCAGGCTGCTACCTTCAAACATGCACTGCATTCTTTCCCATTGGAATGGTTCATCGGGCTTCTCTGTGCATTCTTCATCGCCAGCAAAACATCCAAATACTTCGCATTCCGCATAGCAAAACCAACTGACCGACCAATCTTCATCATCCTCTGCATCCAGACCTTCACGGTCTGCACAATGGTGCCACTTATGAGCCTGCTTGGAACCATCGAATCATCAGGAATCACTTCAAACCTGATTTTTATCTGGCTCCAGACTATCTGCCTGAACTTCATTATGGCTTACCCACTGCAACTCTTGGTTGTTGGTCCGTTCTGCCGCTTCATATTCCGCCACCTGTTCGCCTCCACCAACCAAGGAAATGAATCTAAAGTCGAAAACGAAATGGAACGGCAGGGATTTGCAGAATAATCTATTGATGATACCGTATACTATAGTGCCTCCTGTGAGTTATCTTTTTCCACACAGGAGGTCTTATCATTTATTCTTCCATATTTCTATTTTCAAATGTAACTATCTTTTTCGCATACCAGTCTTTCATAATCCAGGAATCCCCGAAGGGCGATAGAGCTGGTGTCATCGCGTTCCAGCTTGATGTACACGCCAAAGCCGTCTGATTCGGTGAGCGCGTCTGTCCCGGATGGGGTGCTGTTCTTTGGCTCTGTCAGGCTGGTACACCCTGTCATAAGAACAGATACCAGCAATACTGCTGTGATCAGCAACATCGTAATTGTTGTTTGAAATCCTTCCGTATTAACAAGACTCTCAAACCAAAGCCGGGGAGTTATCAAGGAATTTTAAGTTTGAAATCCTTCCGTATTAACAAGACTCTCAAACAGATACATTCATTTCAGTTCGCAGAATGTTGTTTGAAATCCTTCCGTATTAACAAGACTCTCAAACGAAAAAGAGTGAAACCTTCCGCGCTATTGCGTTTGAAATCCTTCCGTATTAACAAGACTCTCAAACACTTCACAGAAGACGGAGACCAGCTGATCGGTTTGAAATCCTTCCGTATTAACAAGACTCTCAAACTTTCTCCGTAGTTTTCCGTTTCTCTGACCGGTTTGAAATCCTTCCGTATTAACAAGACTCTCAAACCGTTGATGAATACGGAAACCGATGTGAATAGTTTGAAATCCTTCCGTATTAACAAGACTCTCAAACACATCAAACCGCACAAAATCCCGGTTTTATGTTTGAAATCCTTCCGTATTAACAAGACTCTCAAACCTCAAATCCGGTTCTCGCCGAGTCGTTATCTTCTTGCAATAGAAGGTTGTTAATACACAAGGTCCAGCACACAAAGATCTTTATCTATAATAACATATCTGTCACTTTCGATGGGGTCTGATTTTACTCCTTCCAGATTAATCAGATACATCTTCGTATAAAAACAGTGTTTATAGATTTCTCTCAGATCCTCGGTACTGAAATATTGCTTCAGATTCAACACAAAAACAATATCAACATTACAGATCTGCTTCATGGTTCTCAGATAGTCTATAAACTTTTCAGTCAGATTATCATAACAGGAATCCATATGTACATTACAATATTTTATCAGACCTGCTGCCTGAAAATCAACATCATATGTCAGATTATATTCGGAAGAACTCGTAACCTTATCCATAAACTGGATAACCTTCTGATTCACAGTCGCAAATTCTTCAAAATGATCTTCTAATATTTTTTCTGAAAGATTTTTATAAAGCTGAGATAGAATCCTTTTTTCCTCACAATTAACCGTCAACGGATTATTAATCACTACCGTCCTTTTTCCCATAGACAGTTCCTTTTCAATATCCGAAAGGATGAATTCTCCTTCTTCTCCTCCTGCCTGTCTGCAAATATGATATACAACCTCTGAAAATTTTACCGGTGATTCAACGGTTATGTTCAAAACCTGATTTTCGGATAACTCCACTTCCAATCCTAATCTGGGATTCACAAGTTTCATATGATCACCACTCTTTCGTCTGTGTCGAGAATTTCGCTTTTTTTCGTTCCAACAATAAATTCCATTTTTCCAAATTGCTTCTCCGTTATCTTCAGCACCTGTACCAGTCCATCCGCAGGCTTATTTTTCCTGATATTTTCCACAATTGCATCTGCCATTGTGAAATTTTGTGCCAGCCTACAGTACACCGATTCCTGCATCATCAGAAATCCTGTCTTTATCAGATACTTGTGAAAATCCCTGTAATCTTTACGGTTTGCACTGGTGATAACCGGAAGATCAAAAAATACCATTACTCTCATATATCTATAACTCATTTGTCCTATAAAATTTTATCTGCGATACATCGTTATCATTTAATGCATCAAAGACACTCCTGGTATATATTTTTATCGCATTCGTCAAATACTCGTTTCGGTTACCGATTGTTACTTCTTCTTTTAGTAACGAAACCATCTCATGTTTTTCTTCCTTTTCAAAAAACGGGAAGGCCATCTTTTTCACTTTCAGATCCACAAGCGGGCGAAACGGTTCCATCAGATCACAGGCCAGATTGAACTGATTAAATACATTATCATGGAAAAGCCCCAGCTGTGTGATATACCCATTGGCCACCACGCAGCGATTAAATGTTGACAACAGCAGTGAATAACCATAATTCAGCGCAGCATTCGTAACATTTTCCGCACTTCTGGTAAAATCCATACCAAACAGAGCATTAAAGTAAACTTTCGCCGCATGCCCTTCCCGATTCGTAACATCCCCAAATTCTATTTCGTTGATATACTGATAAAGCAGATCTGCTTCCTCTCGTTTCCAATGCTGCAGATGCAACGCCTGTATCCGTATTTTCTCCGCCACAATTTCTGTCCATACATGTTTTTTTATATCATCGTTCCATGCAATCTGATTCCTGACTTTTAATGAGGTATCATGCGCTCCATAGTAACTGATGAGTTCTGACGAAGGATTTCTCTTTTCATCACAGAAAATCACTTTGATCTTTTTCTTTGTCAGCTCACATAAGAGGGTCGCGGTCAGTGACACCGATGTGGATTCTATCATTACTGTTTCAATTTCCGAAAGATGAATCTTTGTCACATCATCTTTTCGGATCACCAGATATCCCATCTGGTAATCCAGCTTCGCCGTGCTGGATATGATCACCGTCCGCCAGCTCATACTTATCCCTCCCTTATTTTTTCAGTAAATCCATTTCTGTTTTATACATACCGGTAATCGAATAATTGATAAGTTTACATTCTTTTGCCTCTGTCATATTTCCGGATATTCGGATTCTTCCTACCTCTTTGGGTCCTCCAAGAACTTTCAATGAGAAGACTCCTCTCTGAAAGGATGTATACTGAACGATATCACATAAGATCTTCACCTGTTCTTCGATATCAAGAAGCTTAAATGCTCCTTCTCCCTCTGCAAGACACTTTCCTATGCTTCTTGGATGTCTTTGATAGATGGAATGCAAATGTTTTTCTGTAAGTTCTCTGTACAGTTCCAGATTGCTTTCACAGGTGATTCTTTCATCCCAGTGTAAATTTGTTTTCTGTTTTTCTGATAACAAAATCGCCTTATTCATTTTTTCCAGCTTGCAAACATATTGTATATATTTATTCTTCAAGCACATTGCTGTTGCATTGGAAAATTCAATATTTTTTCTTGCATCCATTCCAATAATGTATAAGAAATATCCATTGTATTTTATGAGTGCATTCTTTTTTATCCCGTCATTTATCACTCTTGGATTTTTATAGCCTTTTTGTAGCAGAAAATCAATCAAATCCTTTTCCGTTTTTATCTGAGCAGCATAATAGCTATGTATCACTTCAAAACATTTCTTTCTCTTTTTTTCCGGTCCATGTTCTATAAAGATAAAATAGGAAGGATTCAGAGAAGTGTAACCACCATATTTGCATACGTCCTGCATTTTTTCATCATATATTTTTAGTGGAACATAATTATCCTTATTAGCAGAATACTTTCCAACCGGCTGAAGATTAAACAATTCTCCCCTCTGTTCAAATGCCTGTCTTGTAATGATCGGCGTATTCCTTCCCATCGTTTCCTTTACCTGACGAATCGTTCCCGGTCCCTGTTCGCTTGTTGCGATCCAAGCTTTTTCTCCATTTCTTATGATATCTTTACTGTACATTTTGTACAGATTATAATCATAGTTTCTGCCTTCACGTCTTGCTTCTTTCTTTACAAAATTCATAGGATTTCTGGTGAATTTCATAAAATAAACATTTCCTACGATAATATTCAAATATGCATCCTGTGCGTGATGATAATCATTGACTAATCTGCTTTTTAGCATCTTGTATTCTTTTCTGAAGTCAGATACATTTCTTGCCTTCGCATATACAATATCCGTTCCCGGTAGCATCGCCTTCAGAAGCTCTGCGATTCCTTTTGCTCCCTGTGCAGTTTCTACCAACTGTCTTGCGATAAATCCGGCAAGCTGATCTTCTGACAGACGTTCCGTGGATGTCAGGCGATTGTATTTTTCATCATTCATAAATCCCATTTTATGAAATGTATGCCACAGATCCCGGACTTTTTTATTCGTTCTGACCTTTTCCGGGAGCGGATAATCATTCTTTTTCTCGTTCTGGTTGATTGTTTTTGACACCAGAACAAGATTATTTTCAATACTATTGTCATTTGTCAAGCTTCTTGGATAAATATGATCGATATCATATCTGCTGTCATCAAATAGATCTTCAATATCAATGGGTTCTCCCGTATATACATCCCTTCCCATCTGCAGATAATAAAGATACATTTTTTTACTGTTTAATTTTCCGGATGCATTTGCATTTTTTATTTCTGCGGCCCAGTTTCTTTCGTCCCTGATGCTTTCATACAATTTTAACAGACGTTTTTCTCTTGAATTCTTTCTTCCCTGTTCTCCTTTTTCTTCTTCTGTTCTAGTCATCTCAATAAAGATACGTTTTGGATTATGTCCCATGATCTGCGTAATTTCTTTTAATGCCTGAACAGCCTGCCAGATCATACGTTTCACAGGTGCACTGTAATAGTACTCGTCCAGATCTTCAAATTGAAATTCCTGCAAGGTTTTTCCTAACGCTTTTCTTCTCTCTTCCAGTTCTTTTTGAAAAGTAAAATCTTCGCTGTAGATTAACTCCATAAAGTTCAGATTATGTTCCCACATGGCCCGGATCAGAGAAATTTTCTCACCTGTGCTTTTATCACATCCGCTCAGACATAACATACTTCTGGAAAGTCTTGCCCAGTCCTTAAATTTATAACCGGAAACTCGCTTTGCCTGGGATTCTGTCATCCATCCGTCAGAAACATACTGATTCAGTTTTTTTCGGAACATCGCCTTGGCATCCCCATAGATGGTTCCGTAATAAATAATTTTTTCTGCTATCTCTTGAACTGCTTCTTCTCTCAGACGTTCTCCAAAAACGCCATACATTTTTCCATAAGATGGCAAGTACGCATTGATCTCTTTGTCAATACCTGAAACTTCAGATTCTTCCGTAATCAGTCCTCTGTTTATCAAATATGTGCAAATATTCTTTTTTGTAACTTTCTTTCCCAGTCTGGCGCCCTGGAATACTTCCCTGTAGATATCCTGTTTTAATTCCGGTACGATTCGTTTTCCATGAATGCGTAAATTATTAATTTCATTGAGAACGCAATAGCTCTCATATAATAAAGACTGCTTTGGCAAGACTTTTTCTCCGGAAAGGTACGTACATTCCCGGATGAGATTCGTGATAAAACGTTCTGAAGTCTGTTCCATATCAATCTTCTGTTCCATATTCCAAGGTAATACCTGTCCTGATTCCTGTATCTTTGCCCATCCTGTTTTTGATCCGCTGCCTACAGGTCCGACATAGTATGGAATGTTACTGGAAAACAGCATCAGGATCCGCTCAGATACCGTATATCCACTTTCATCTTTTTCTTTTAGAAAATCGAGATGGTGCTCTGCATTTTCAAGAATTTTCTTTAATTCTTTTCGGTGTACCTGGTTTGGAATGATTCCATTTGCACCGGTAATCTGCTTGGGCAGAAAACGTTCTAATTCCATCTCTTTGCGAATAGCATCTGCATCCGCGTCATGAACCTCTTTCAGATCTTTCTTGATCCTGTCATAGAGATCTTTCTGGCTTCTTTTTTTCATATTTCTTCTGTACTTTTTCGCTTCTGCCAGAGAATCCACTGAATTCGTGGAATTGGAATACGCACAATAACTTCCCTCTTCTCCTGAGCGGAACATCCTATCATACATTTCCCGATCCAGATTTTTTCTATATACCTTTTTCAAAAGATGCAGATCTTCTTTATGTTTTTCGTACATCTGCACTCTGGCGTCTGAAAGATAATCGAATCCATTCAATACAGACTGCAGCTGACTGTAATCATACAGTTGTTTCATATTTTCTATGATCAGATAGCGGTCTTCTCCAATCGCAACTTCGATTTCTTCTTTCTCATCTTCAAAAGCAGCCTGCTGAAATGCGATCTTAATCTTTTCATCTGCCTCGAGTTCAAACATGACTCTGGCATCTGCTTCCATACCGCACAGGCATTTGATCCGTTCCATCTGTGCTTTCTCCGATTTTTTGATATCGACTTTAGATGCTATCTGATCCTTCTTAGCAGTCCTTGAAATATTCTTATCTTCCAGAATTTCTATGATTTCCTTATAGGTAACCGAACCATATTCCGAAACACCACAGATAGCATTCATCACCAGTTCACCTACATCTTTTATCATATCTGCATTCAGATCACTGGATTCTGTATTCAAAAGAAAGTGTCCACGATGTTCGAACATGTTGATAATCGCCAGATACAGGAAGCGTGAATATCTCTCTTCGTCTTTTATTTGATCTCTTAAAAGTGCCTGCCGCAGATGAAAAATCGTAGGGTATTCTTTGTCATCGTGATATTCTTTGTCTCCATAACCCGGGTCTGCAAAAAGGCTGTCTTTTGTAGTCAGTCTGGCATCTTTATCTTCCTGGTAATATTTGCTGTTATCCTGTCGAATATAAAACAGTGGATCATGTTTCAGTACATCCTCTGCAAAATATGACCGGATCAATCCGATCCTCGCCTTATGACGCTGTAACCTTCTTTTTGCGATCCGATGGGTTCTTCTGTCTAATTGGGATTTTGCAGTTTCATATTCCCTTACAAACCAAAAATCTTTTCCTTTTACTTTCAACAGATGATACTGTGTATCCGTAACAGCACCACCCAATGATCCCGTACCCATATCTAATCCCACATAATAATCTTCTCTTTTATCAGAATTCATAAAAAAGCCTCCAAAATATATTGACATTTGAAATTTCTGATGCTATGGTAATCATGTATTAACAAGACGAGTTCAAATAAGGGGAAACCCGAAACCGCCTTCTGGCGCCGCAGGGTGCGGCATAAAAAAGTCGTGTGCAACGGCTTTTTTGTTTTCTATTATTCTATCATACCTTAGTCATTTTAACCATTTTTTTATGTATTTATATTTATTTTTATCATTTTTTCACAACATTTACACTCTATGCTGATTGCACTTCTCAGGTTACTGTTCACTCCGTACGATTCCTGTCAGAAAAGGGGGACGCTTATGAGTACATACCAAGAATTCATGGTGATTTTATGACCTTACCCATTGTAGCGCTTCTGAATTATAAAAAATAATTTGTAACTCTTACCTTTTCACCAGAGCGGATAGGCTTCATCTATCGCCCGGCTTTCCCGGGAAGTGTATTATAAACTGGCTATCCAGCATGGACAAGGCTCACAGTGCAGCCAGTTCCTGTTCGTCTGCATACTGCTCAATCACTCCCCCTTCATTCTCTCCACAATCGTTCCTTTCTTCTCCAGAACCATCCAGGTAATCACCGTACATAACAGGAGACTGATGCCGACCACAAGCAGCAGGGGAATCACCGGGACAAAAATGCAATTTCGCGATAATTCATGCATTCTATCCATTTTTTGCGATTTCTGATTAATTGGTTAATATCAGCTGCTGTTTTGACACTAACCCCAAAATCCACCATATCTTTCATTTTATCTAGAATAAGATTTACATACTCTCTTGTTTGTTGCTGTTGTTTCTGGACGAGATTGTAATCTCGTTATCGCGGTATTTGTCGAATAGATATGCTTGCATATCTACCGTCAGATTTTTTTGTGTGTTTGTGGTGTCTGATAGATTTATCGGAATATAAAGAAATCCCCGAAAACTCGATGTTTTCGGGAAAATTTGCTCTTTTCTGATATTCTGTTGAATTATCTCTTTGAGAACTGAAATTATCGTTTGCATAGTGGAGAAGTGGCGTATTTACGGGATTCTCTGCATTGTTTGTTGCAAATGCGTTACAAACCCACTAAGCCTCATTACTACATAATACACCTATTGGCTGTGCAGGGAACTGCATGGCCTTTTTATTCTAGGTTGATAGCCTCGGCTATCATATATCATAGGAACTTGTATTTGCCTTTTCCATGCCCAGAGACAGGTTCGATCAGTTAGCTGCGTGCATCTTTTTGATCATATCTCCTGCCGGAGCTGGGGACAAACCAACTATCTCTATAATATCTTTACGTCCAAATATATTATCTCCAACTGTCTCATATAAAAGCCGAATATTAACTTTTACTCTATCCTTACAATTCATATTAGATACTATTGCTTCAAATATAGTTCTTGTCTGATCCGTTGCACCAATCGATGGTTTTGCAGATGAAACATCAACTTTATCTTCATCAAACGATGGTTTTGTTGATGAATCAATGGTTTTGTTACTGTCAAACGATGATTTCATTGATGAAACATCACTATTTCCATCCCCAATCGATGGTTTTTCCAGAAACGCTGGATGAATCGGTATCTCCACCGTCACTGCACGCCTGTCCTCATCTGTGGTAAATGTTGCTCTTGGAGATCCGTTTTTCCGCAGTTCTTCCTGTATGGTCGGTATTCCGGTTGATTTACCCTCTGACAATTCCAGTTCCTTCAGGAACTCTCCCAGACGCTTATTCCGATAATATCTTGATGAAAAACGTTCCCCTGCCTCAATCACACGCATCGGGATAGAGCGATCAATGCCTGGAAAACTAATTATACGGATCAATTCCGGTTCGATCTCTATGATTATTGCCTGATTTGACGGATAATCTCTATGATAATGTAGGATCAAGCGTTCCAATAACAGCACGCAGCGTCTTCAACAAGATGCTTTTATTCGCACCTGTAAGTTTCAAAGATTTTTCTATTTCAGGATACGCAAAACGATATCTAACAGCACCTACCAACTTCTTAAGTGCTGTAGCGGTTCTGGTTGACAGGGACAAATACAAAGAGTACAATTATGACTGAAAGAACAAAAATGATCAAATCGTTTTGGAGATTATCACTTGGCGTTTACAGAACAGAAAAATGCAATGATCCGCAAGGATTTGTTAGACGAAGCGCTGCGTTGTGCCGTGACCATCGGGATGCGGAAAACATCGGTGGAACAGCTCACGGAAGCGGTGGGCATTGCAAAGGGTTCATTCTATAAGTTCTTCCCTTCTAAAGAGTTGCTGTTCTTTGCTGTGCTGGAAAATATTCATGCGGAAACGTATGCCGTAGCGGAGAAAGCCTTGCAGGATAATGTAGAAATCCCTCCAACAGAGCGGACTGCAAAAATCATTCTGGCTACCTGTAAATATCTTTCCGACACCAAAGCCATGATGTTTATTGAAAATGATGCGGAGTATCTGCTGCGGCGAATACCGGCTGACATCAAAGCCGACCACTATCATAATGACGAGGTACACATCCGTCAGATTTTGGCGGACAGTGGACTTATACCGAATGGTGGTGTCGAGTTGGCTATTGCAACTATACGAGGGCTGATCTTAACCGTCTCCCATCAGGGTGAAATCGGCAATTTGTATCCACAGGTGTTGGAAACGCTGGTGCATGGTGCTTGCAAAGAATTATTTGAGTAAATCGAAAAGCTGCCGAATGGCGGCTTTTCAAAAGGTCGTTAGTTAGTCAAAGCTAATTTTAAGGCAGGAAGTGTTATTATGAAGAAAACATTTTGGGATCGCACGGCGAAAATCTATGACCGCTTCATGCGCAAGGATGCGGCAGCTTACGAGCGGCTATACGAGCTGCTGCGCCCTGTGGTGCGGCACAAAACGGTGCTGGAGTTGGCCACCGGCACGGGATCGATTGCCAAAAATATCGTGAGCAGCGTCAATCATATCGAGGCCACGGATGCATCGTCGGAGATGATCGCAGAAGCGCGGCGGGATAATCAATCTGCGAAGCTGCACTTTTCGGTGCAGGATATGTTTCACCTCCCCTATGCCGACGAAAGCTTTGACGTGGTGATCGTAGCCAATGCCCTGCATATTGTGCCGGAGCCGGAGAAGGCTCTCTCCGAAATTTGCCGGGTGCTGAGGGACGACGGCGTTCTGGTTGCGCCGACCTTCACCCACGCGGATAATTCTTTCTTCGGCAAGGTCAAGGCATTTTTCATGAAGCTGGCGGGCTTTCCACTGCACAGCAAGTGGACGAGCGAAGAATATCTGGAATTTCTGCGGAAAAACGGCTGGACGGTGCAGAAAAGCACCGTGCTGAAAGCCTCATTTCCGCTGGCTTACACAGAGTGCGTAAAATCGGAGGGATGAACCATGCAGATATTGGAACACGGGCAGGAACATGGGCGGACGCTGCTGTTTTTCCCCTGCACGGCAGAGCCGGTGTGGGCTTTTGCCGACACGATCGCACAGCTATCTCAGAGCTGGCACGTTTTTCAGGTGGTGTATGACGGCCATCAGCCGGAGTACCCCGGGGACTTCACCTCCGTGGAGCAGACTGTGGATGCGGTGATCTCTTACCTGAAAAGCTGCGGCATCTCACAACTGGACGGGGCCTATGGCTGTTCCATGGGCGGAGCCTGTCTGACCCGTATGCTGGCATTGGGAGAAATGCCCATCGGCCGAGCCATCATTGACGGCGGGATCACACCCTATCAGCTGCCCTTCTTGATGCGAAAGCTGCTGCTGGCGCGAGATGTGCTGTCTTTCAAAATGGCGGCAAACAGCCGAAAGGTACTGGAAGCGGCTTTTCCGCCGAAACGGTTTACCCCAGCAGGGCATGACCCTAAAAAAGAATACGACGCCATGGCAGCCTATCTGAAAACCTTTTCAGACCGAACGATCCGTAGCATATTCTGGTCTGCCAACAACTATGCGCTTCCGAAGCTCCCAGCGAAAATTGGCACAAAGATCACCTACTGGTACGGTGATGACGAAAAGAAGGATCGCAGGCGGGATATCCGGTTCATCAAGGGCTATTTCCCCCAGACGCGCATTCATGGCATCCCCAAGATGGCTCACGCGGAGCTGGTGATGGTGCATCCGGGGAAATTCTGCCGGTATGCGGAAAAATTTCTGACTTTACAAGCGGAGGAAGTATGACATGAAAGAAAAAATCAAGCTCTCCGGCGTGCCGGAGACCATGCTGCAAACCGTTTATGCAAGAGCGAAAGAAAGTCGAGGCCGCGGAACCATTCACGATGCAAAAGCAGAGGAAATCATTGAAAAGCTGGACTACGATTTTTCCCTTGCCGACAAGGATACCGCCATGCACAGCGGCGTTATTGCCCGCACCATTGTGCTGGATAAGCTGACAAAATCGTGGCTTTCGACGCATTCAGGTGCGGTGGTCGTCAATATCGCCTGCGGGCTGGACACCCGGTGCTATCGGATGTCTGGTTACTCGCATTGGTATAACCTCGATCTGCCGGAGACGGTGGTGGTGCGGGAGAAGCTCCTGCCGGAAAGCGGCACAATTTCGCAGATTGCAATGTCCGCCATGGACGATTGGGGAGGCGAAATCAGCGAGCAGACTGTGCCGGTGCTGATCGTCATTGAAGGGCTGACCATGTACCTGAACACAAAAGATGTGCAGCAGATTTTTGCAGTGATTTCCAGCTGCTTTGAGAAAGCCACAGTATTTGTGGAAACAATGAACCCGATGATCGTGAAGCGCTTCAAGGAAAAGTCCATTGAGGGCAGCCATGCAAAATTCACCTGGGGCGTGAAGAACGGTTCGGCTCTTGCGGCGCTGCTGCCGGACTTCCGATTTGTCGAAGAACACAGTCTTTGCGAAGGAATGGCGGCGTTTGCGCCAATTTACAAGTTACTGGACAAGTTGCCCGCCGTGCGGAATATTTCCAATAAGATCATCGTTCTGGAAAAGGAGTGAAGGAGAATGTCATTTTTTGAGAACACCCGCAAACCTGTAGGACTTGGTGGCAGAATCATGGCTTCCATGATGAATCTTGGGCATACACCTGTGGCATCATGGGGACTTGAATTTCTGCATCTTTCGCCGGATGCCAACGTGCTGGACTGCGGCTGCGGCGGCGGGGCAAACATCAAAAGGCTGCTGAAAAAGTGCCCGAATGGAACTGTGACCGGTATCGACTATTCCTCCGTCAGCGTAGAGAAGTCTAAAAAGCTGAACGCAAAGACAATTGCGGAGGGACATTGCCGTGTACTGGAAGCCAGCGTTGCGATGCAGCCCTTTGAAAATGAAAAATTCGATGTTGTCACTGCCTTTGAAACCGTCTATTTTTGGCCGGGTCTGCCGAAATGCTTTCAGGAAGTCTACCGGGTACTGAAGCCCGGCGGAACATTTCTCATCTGCAACGAGAGCAACGGCGACACGGATAAGGACGAGAAGTGGACGGAAATCATCGGCGGCATGACCATCTACAAAGACATTGAGTTAAAAGCGTATCTGGAGCAGGCAGGCTTTTACGAGGTGCAGATACACAAAAAGAAAAGCTGGCTGTGTGTGATGGGGAAAAAACAGAAGGAATAAGGAATGCTGCTGTAAAGGAGAAAGCAAAATGGAAATCAAACGTTTTGGCAATCCGGTCGAAAAAAAGATCATGATGCTGCACGGAAATCTGATGTGCTGGCGGCAGTTTGAAGATGTGATTCCGCTGCTGGAAGAAGAATTTGATGTTTATGCCGTCAGCTTTGACGGCTTCGACGGTACCGGAAAAACGACCTATACTACGGCACAGGAACAGGCTGACAAGCTGGAGGACTATCTGAGCCAGAACTGCGATGGTACGCTGGATGCGCTTTATGCGGAGTCCCTCGGCTGCGGACCGGCCGTATACCTGAAAGCGTCGAAAAACATCCAAATTCGCAGGATGATTCTCAGCGGGCCGGAATATCTGGATTTTGGCATTTGGAACCCGTTGATTCTGAGAATAATGCCCCAAAAGCAGTATCAGACGGCGAGAACAAAGAAAATGCCCGCATGGGCGCTGCGCTTCATGGGGCAGACGGAAGCAGGCATGCAAACTATGCTGGATAGGATACCGGACCATGTCAGTCTGGAATCCGTTTATGCCACATGGAAGATTGGACTGTACCTGTACCGCTGTATGCCGGAACCTCAGCCGGACGCGGAGATGGCCTGCTGGTATGGGCAGCGGGAGGGGCATATGAAAAAAGCCATTGAAAAGCTGCGGATGGTTTACCCAAAACTGACAGTTCAGTGCTTTTCGGATTTTGGACACGGGGATATCCTCAACCATCCGGCGCTGCTTGCTGAGAAATTGAAGAATGAGATAATCTAAAAATAGATTTGCGTTATAAAAGTGAGGAGGATGCGCCATGTCAAAGAAAGCGACCGAGTTTCAGAGAAAAGCCATGAGCAAGATGTACCGGAGCAAGGAGATCTTCAAGCCCCTGAACACGGGCTGGGTGGATGAGCACGTGGCCTGCGTGCGGGAGTGGGTGGCCAACATCTTTTTCTATCGCAAGGGCGACACCACCATCATGATCGATGCCGGGTACAATTACGACCGTCTGGAAGAAAAAATGGGCTGGCTGGAGATCGATCCCAAGTCCATCCGGCACATCCTCATCACCCATCAGGACACCGACCATGTAGGTGCAGTAGAGGCGGACAGCCCCGGCCTGTTCAGGGATGCAAAGCTCTACATTGGTGAGATTGAAAACCGTTACCTTACCGGAGAAGTCCGCCGCAAGGTGATCTATCATCTCTATAGGCTGCCGCAGGTCACTATCAACAATGAGAAGGTGCTACTTACAGAGGGGCAGGTTCTGGACATCGACGGGATCAGGATCGAGTGCCTTCTCGTCCCCGGCCACACCTGGGGGCATATGGTCTATCTTATTGATGACAAATACCTGTTCACCGGTGACACCATCTGGTTCGGTGCGGACGGTGGATACAGCTTTATCTCCGCTCTGGCAGAGGATAACAAGCTGGCGGTGAAATCGCTGGCGGCTTTGGAACAGAAGCTGCAAAGCCGTGGACTTCACCCGGTGTTTCTCACCGGCCACACCGGCTGGACGGACAATTTTGAATTTGCGTTTGCACACAGAGAAGCGTTGTGCTCCCCGTTCAAAAAGAGAGCACATGACCCGTCTGCGCCCTATGATGCCTATGACGAATCGGACGACACAGAAAAAATGGCAAAAAGCGGTTTTCTGAAGGGAGTGGGGAGATGAAAATCTATTCCTTCGGCGCAGAAACTGCCCCGGTCATCCTGCTGCTTCCCGGCATCTGCTGCCACTGGAAGAGCAACTTTGGAAAAGTTATCCCGCTGCTGTCCGATACCGTCCGTGTCCTCTGCGTCAGCTACGACGGCTTTGACGAAACGGAACGCACGGAGTTTTCCGGCATGATAAAGGAAACGGAAAAAATCGAGGCATATATTCGGGAGAACTGCGGCGGCCGCATCTGTGCGGCTTATGGCTACTCGCTGGGCGGCTCGTTCGTTGGACTGCTGGCGGCGCGGCAGAGGGTTCATATAGCCTATGGCATCCTCGGCAGCTCCGACCTTGATCAGGCATCCCCGTTTGTGGCAAAGCTGCAAACAAATCTGCTGCTGCCGCTGATCTATCCGCTGCTTCGGGACGGGCAGTTTAAAAGCCGCCTCCTCCAAAAGTGCCTTGAGAAGCGAAAGGCGGAAACGAGCAGCTATGTGCAGGCGTTCATGGATATGTTTGGCGGTGCACGGCCCTATGTGACCATGCAGAGCTGCAAGAATCAGTTCTATTCCGATCTCGTCACCCCGCTACCGGACAAGATCGACGTTCCGGGAACAGAGATCCATATTTTCTATGCGCTCAAAATGGGCGAGAAATACCGCAAACGCTATGAACGGCACTTTGCAAACCCAGTTATTCACGAGCAGGACTTGCAGCACGAGGAGCTGCTGGGCTGTTATCCAGAGCGCTGGGCGCAGTTGGTAAAGGATATCATGGCGGGAAAGCAATGAAACACCTGCACTTTGCTGTGGGCGCAGCGGCAGTATGTGGAATATCTCTCGGACTGGCGCACGGATCTTGGGGGAAAGAAGAATCAGCCCATCTATTACGAGTTTACTGCCTGCCCCATTGCGGAATTTGCCAAACAGCATGACCTATTGGAAGTTATGCCTGCCATCTGCAATCCCGATTATGCTGCTATGGAGCTGCTCCACGCACGGTTGGTGCGAATGACAACCTGTGCGGACGGCTGTAAGTGCGATTATAGCATCTGCGGAGACAGGGATGAATATCTGAAAGAGCACCCCGAATATGTGGATGAGGCTGGATTTAGGAGGAATACATAATGTTACTGCAAGTGATTTTGGAAGGATTAGGATTGGGCGCATTGCTGGTATTGGTCTGTGCCATCGGCATCCGCAAGGGCGCTGTCGGAATGGTGCATCTTTATAGTGACACGGTGCAGCAGCGATGCATTGAACTGGGACTGACTACAAAAGAAAGAATCAGGCGAAAAGCCATCGTGTTGAAAATTGTTTGCCTGTCGATTTATATAGCGTATGTGTGGCTATGCGTGTATACGCTCAATGGCGCAAGTGGATTTTTGACTGTATTCTGGCAGTGCTTCGTCATCCTGTCCGTTATGAATCTAATTGACCGGTTTGGCATTGACGGCTACTGGGTCGGACATACCAAGGCGTGGGTGATTCCGGGGACGGAGGATCTGATGCCGTACATCTCAAAAACTGACAAATACAGAAAATGGCTTGCCGGTACAGTTGGTATGGCGGTGATTTCCATAATCCTTGCGGGGATCGGAATGCTGCTGTAAGGAGGAATACATTATGAAACACATCCATTTTGACGTTGAAACAGATGGCTTTTACGGTGCATATTGGGCGTGTAAAACGCCATCTGATTGTGCCATGATCACCATGATTGGGGATGACCCGGAAGATTATATGGCTCGTTCCTGCGTGAAATGGCTTTTGAAGCAGGACATCCATGTCCTCACCATGTCCCCGGCAAAAAAGGATTATGGTCATCACAACTATCCATTGGAGCGTGTGGAAACAGCAATTAACTGGCTAAAAAACCACGGTATCCACAAAATCGGTATTGTGGGTGCATCTACAACGGGTACACTGGCGTTGACAGCGGCATCCTACTTTGCGGATATTACCCTGACCATCGGCATGACACCCAGCGATTTTATCTGGCAGGGATTCATGCAAGGCAAGAAAGACGGTTGCAAAGAATGGCCTATTGAGGGTGAATCTCTCTTTTCTTACCGAGGAGAGCCTTTGCCTTATATGCCATTTGTTTATCAACACCCGCAGTATTGGCAGTGCATTGCCGCCGAAACCAAGCGTACCGGCGATATGGTCAACTCATGGAAACTTTTTGACGATTCCGAAAAGGCACATCCTATTACAGATGCCGAATTTATCAAGGTGGAAAATATCAAGGGGAAGCTCCTGCTCATTGGCGCAAAGGATGATGTGCTGTGGGACACAGCGAAATACATTCGGCGCATGAAAAAACGATTGGCAGAACGCCCACACACCTGCGAGGTAGAAACAGCGATATATCCTTATGCTACGCACTTTGTTTTCCCCGAAGGTCTGATAAAGATCATGCTGCCTGTTGGTTCGGGTCTGTTTGTGAAAATGGCATTTCAGAGTGCGAAGAAGCACCCGAAAGAATGCAAATCGGCTCGTGTGGATATTGACCGGCGTATCACCGCCACCATTGAATCATGGAAGGAGGCTGCGATATGAAATACATAGGAATGCCTTTCGGTATGTGGACGCTGTTTGTGCCGTCCTTCCGAAACCAGTTGACAGCGGTATTCGGCTATGATACGGACACCGCAAAAGCCATCACGAAAAAAGCAAAGCCGAAATACAGGGAAATTATCTCCGAGCTGCCCGAATTTGAAAAGGACGACCGGTTCAAGATGAACCTCGTCAACTGTGCGATGATCGGTGCGTTCATTCTCTCCATGCCGAAGCGCCCGGATACAGAGCGGCTGACCGTCTACTACGCTAACGCCATGATGACAAAGCCGATGCAATGGTTTTGCCGCAGGAGCGGAAAAAGCAAATTTACCGCAAAGGACATTGCTGCCATGAAAGCCACCGCTGCGCAGAGAGCCGCCGACCGAAACCCCTATTCGTGGAACATGGACTTTTACGAATATCCCGACGGCAGCGGCTACGAGGGACGCTTTACCAAATGCGGCATCTGTGTGCTGATGAAAAAGCTGGGGCTATATGACCTCACTCCTGCGCTGTGCCGTCTGGACTACACCATGAGCGAGGCAGGCGGCGCAACTGACTTTGTGCGGCAGTACACGCTCGCCTCCGGCGGTCCTTACTGCGACTGCGGATACAAAAAGAGGACCTGATATGAAACTGATCGTCACTTTTGCATTTTACTTTCTTTACTGGTTTATCTGCTTCCTTGGCACGGGTGCGGACAGGAAAAATCTTGCCGGACTCCGTTCCTATCCCGATGCCGTCCAGAAGGCGGTATGAGAACATCCGGTGCTGGGGAAAGCTGCACCGCAGGAGAAATCCATCATAGCTATCCTGCTTGCCAATTTGCTTCTTTTTACAGTCGTGTTTTCTGTTTTAGGGTTGGCATTGAAAAATATCCTCGACTTGAATAGCTTTGTAACAGCCTTTTGGTTTTTCCTGACTCTGGGCGAAGGGCTGGGAGGGTTTGATCTTGTCATCATTGACCTGCTGTGGTGGCGAAATACCAAGCGTATCCGCTTCTCCTTCCTGCCGGAGCAATCCCACTATCAAGACCCTACCAAGCACGTCAGCTCTTTTCTGCGGTTGTTCCCGCTGTTATCGTCTTTTGGCTTCCTGTTCCTGCTGATTTTGGATAGGCTCATTCCGCACCAGCACCGCAATGCTGACCATGTTTGGATTCGGCGTGATGATGGTGCTGGATGTCGAGTTGGGATAAAGATTTCAGTACTGCCGCATAAGTTTTTTTGCCAAATGGAGCGAAAAAAGCGGATAGGATTAGAAAGTAAAAACATAACCCATTGTTACAGCCACTTTAACAGTTCTGCTCGTCGCCCTTACGGGGACTGGCGAAGATGAACCGCACTCTGGATATGCTGAAATTCAAATGCTGGTACTATGAGCAGGCAATCAAAGACGGCAGTGAGGGCAGACTAAAGGCACTGATTCCTGACCGCTTGCCGGATGGAATTCGAAAAGCATATGAAAATGCGCATAGTTAACCTTTCCATACTCCGTATCGTCTGATTCGGAGCAAAAATACCCCGTAGTTTTCCCAACGAGGCATCAAAGATGATTTCATTCTGTTTTCTGTAAACTGTTATCCATTTCTCCTGATAACCATTTAAGTCCCGGCCAATGTATCAAAGAGCATTCCAAGCTCATCTCAGCAAATCAGACAAGCACTGCATATACGGCAAATAGCGATTGATTCTTTGCCTAAACCAAGGCGCGCCCTTGTTGCACCTACGGTCGCGTAAAAATTAATAGCCTGCTATTGACTTTAAAACGAAAGCGTGCTATCATTATTGTGAATTTAAAAGGAGGCGGTTTTATGGCGAATATAATTCCCAGCGGACAGCTGATTAAATTGCTGCATGACCGGCTGGAAAAGCAAGCGAACAACACCCTGAGAGGCAAAGACCTGACTATGATGCAGATTTCGGTCCTAATGGAGCTGCAAAAAGCCGAGCAGAAGCAGCGCTCCATGAAGGAGCTGGAACGGAAATTCTGTGTCGCGCAATCTACCGTGGCAGGAATCATCTCCCGCTTGGAGCAAAAGGGCTTCGTGGAGGCGTTCGGAGATGCTTCCGATAAGAGAATCAAATTGGTTCATATCACACCCGACGGAGAAGCCTGCTGCCGGGAAGCAGCTGGATACATGGCAAAAGCGGAGCAAATGCTGCTGCATGGATTTTCCGAGGATGAGAAAACCATATTCAATCAGCTTCTGGCAAGAGCCGCAAAAAATATGAAGTGAATACCCGCCGCGCATGGCGGGTTTCGCTCAGAACAAAATGATAGCGTGCTATCGTAATTGGAGGATATTATGGAAAATAATAAGTCGATGGAAGTCTTTGCGAAGGCACCGATTCGCAAAGCGGTTTTACAAAACGCACTGCCCGCAATGGCGGCAATGCTCATGGTGCTGATCTACAATCTGGCGGACACGTTCTTTATCGGGCAGACCCATGACGATTTGCAAGTGGCGGCAGTTTCCCTTGCCACGCCGGTTTTCCTGCTGTTTATGTCTGTGGGAACGGTCTTCGGTATCGGCGGCACCTCGGTGATCTCCCGCGCCTTGGGCGAAGGACGGAAGGACTACGCAAAAAAGGTCTGCTCGTTCTGTATGTGGGGCTGTGTTGCTGTCGGAGTGCTGATGTCTGCACTGTTCCTGATTTTCATGGATCAGATCCTTGCGCTGATCGGAGCAAGCGCAGAAACCTGGGAGTATGCGAGAACCTATCTGACGATTGTAAGCTTCTCCGGTCCGTTTGTCTTGATCGCCAACTGCTACTCGAATGTCATTCGTGCCGAAGGACAGTCCGGCAAGGCGATGATGGGGCAGCTTTTGGGAAATCTCTTGAATGTCATTCTTGACCCCATTATGATCCTTTTGTTCGGCTGGAACATTGCCGGTGCAGCCATTGCAACTGTCATCGGAAATGTGGTGGGCGCGGGATATTACATTGTCTACTTCCTGAAAGGCTCGTCCTCCCTCAGCATCAGCCTCAAGGACTTTTCCGTGAAGGAAAAGGTTGCCTCCGGTGTTCTGGCAATCGGCATTCCTACTGCCTTGGGAAATCTTCTGATGAGCCTTTCCAGCATCCTCATGAACAGTCAGATGGCAAAATACGGCGATATGGCGGTAGCCGGTGTGGGCGTTGCCATGAAGGTTACAATGATGACAAGCATGGTTTGTATCGGACTTGGGCAGGGCGTTCAGCCGCTGCTCGGTTATTGTGTCGGTGCGAAAAACTGGGAGCGTTACAGAAGCGCCTTCAAATTCTCGCTGATATTTGGCTTTTTCCTCAGCGCCGTGCTGACGCTGATCTGCTATCTCTTTACCGGACAGATCGTCAGCGTATTCCTCACGGATGCGGCGGCGTATGACTATGGCGTTTCCTTTGCCCGCATTCTCCTTTGCACCAGTTTCCTGTTTGGCGTATTCTATGTGCTGGTCAACGCGCTGCAAGCCCGCGGTGCGGCAACGGAATCCCTGATTGTCAATATCTCCCGTCAGGGGCTTATCTACATTCCGGCTATGCTCATCCTCGGGACGATCTTTCACGAAACAGGACTGATCTGGGCTCAGCCTGTGGCGGATGTGCTGTCTCTGGCGCTGTCTATTGGGCTGTACTTCCGTATTTCGGAAAAAGAGAACGGTTAAATTCAAAATGGCTTGGGACTATCCCAAAAATGAAACCAGGGGGTTTCGGAGGTCAGCCGGAACGCTCTGGTTTTTCGATGTGGGTACTCACCGGATTTGCTTGCCACTCTGCAAGGAAATCCCGGAATTCCTTGTTATCTTCAGTCAGCTTGCTGTACGCCGTCTCACTGAAATAGCGGGAGTGTGCTTTTTCTCCGTGTACCAGAAGCACGGCAGAGCGAATCTCGCTGCTGTAATCCGCATCCGGGTCCGGCTGATTTTTTCTGGATGCAGGCTTTACACCCTTCATCTTGATATAGAGATAGCCGCCGACACCGGCTGCACCAATCACAAACAGAAGCAGCATAATTATCGGAATATAAAGAAATCCCCGAAAACTCGATGTTTTCGGGGAAAATTGTTCTTTTCTGATATTCGGTTGAATTATCGTTTGCTGAACTGCGGAGCACGACGAGCTGCTTTGAGACCGTATTTCTTACGCTCTTTCATACGTGGATCACGTGTAAGGAATCCAGCAGCTTTAAGAGCTGGTCTGTAGTCTTTGTCTGCCTCAAGGAGTGCTCTGGAAAGACCATGACGGATTGCTCCAGCCTGTCCTGTGTATCCACCGCCGTGAACATTAACGATCACGTCGAATTTACCCTCTGTCTCTGTTAAAGCCAGTGGCTGACGAACGATAACCTTCAGAGTCTCAAGTCCGAAGTACTCATCGATGTTTCTTTTATTGATAGTGATTTTACCTGTTCCAGGTACCAGGTAAACTCTTGCGATTGATTTCTTTCTTCTTCCTGTTCCGTAGAATTTTGCGCTAGCCAATGTTTTCTACCTCCTATTAAAATGTTAAAACTTCAGGCTTCTGAGCCTCATGTTTGTGCTCTGGTCCTGCGTATACGAAAAGTTTCTTGTTCATAGCTCTTCCAAGAGGTCCTTTCGGAAGCATTCCCTTAACTGCGAGCTCGATAACCTTCTCAGGTTTCTTTGCTAACATTTCTTTTAATGTGGTTTCTTTCATTCCACCAACATAGTCGGAGTGGTTATAATAAATCTTCTGCTCAAGCTTCTTGCCTGTAACTTTGATCTTATCAGCGTTTACAACGATTACATAATCTCCTGTGTCAACGTGCGGTGTAAACTGAGGTTTGTTCTTTCCTCTTAAAACACTTGCAACACCGGATGCCAGACGTCCCAGAGTGCAACCCTCTGCGTCAACTACATACCATTTTCTTTCGATTTTATCCGGATTAGCCATATAAGTCTGCATGGTCCTACCTCCTGTTATTTATCAACGATAATGTTTCTCAAACCGCGGTACTTCCGCGAAAAAAAGTAAATGGAAACGCGGGTGCAAAATAAATCGCGGAAATGTCCGAAACCGCTGATAAAATGCCGTCGCCGGGGCTATTGGCTCAAGCATCTTCGCACTACGTCACATTGAGTTATTATATTATAAGGCACCTTGCCTGTCAACTGTTTTTTCTTGTAATTTTCAACAAAATTCCTGTTTTCAGAAAAACTCGATTCCCATCAGCGTCAGACCCTGAGCCGGAGCTGTTGGTCCTGCTACTGCACGGTCACAGGCTTTTAAAATCTTGTCCATGCGTTCCGGCGGATACTGCCCGTTTCCGATCTCGATCAGGGTTCCGGAAATGATACGCACCATATTGTAAAGGAAGCCTGTTCCTGAAATGCGGATGGTCACCATGTCACCATCTCTCCACACGTCCATGGAGGTCACGGTACGGATGGTGGTCTTCACCTGTGCGCCGGAGCCGCAGAAGCTGGCAAAATCATGGCGTCCGATCAGATAAGATGTTGCTTCCTTCATCTTATCCACATCCAGTTTATAATGGTAAAAATAAGAGTACAAACGCTCCGTTGGCACCGGAAACCGCCGGTTCAGGATACGATATTCATATGTTTTTTCACTGTCACAGTAACGGGGATGAAAATCCGGCTCCACCTCCTCAGAAAGCTGGATACGGATATCCTCCGGAAGTCTCTGGTTCAGTGCATAGGAAAATTTTTCCCCGGGGATCCTGGATTCGGTATCAAACACCGCCACATTTCCAAGAGCGTGCACTCCTGCATCTGTACGGCTGGCACCGATGGTCTCGATCTTTTCCCCAAGCAGCTCACTTAAGGTATCGTTTAAAACGCCCTGAATGGTGATTCCATTTGGCTGTGTCTGCCAGCCTGAGTACTTGGTTCCATCATAAGCTACAACAAGTCCTACTCGTTTCATAAAGTATATTCCCTCCTGATACAGACATCCCTGCAGTACTTTCTATCCCAAAACAGACATACCGTCCTGCAAAATGCCTGCCTGATCCGGTTACAGTTCCGCTGTGCAAAATGCAACGCTTCGGACCGTTCCATGTCTGAGTACCGGCAGGATTTGGCTACAGTCCCGCCACACGGAATGCAACACCCACCGCAAGATATGCCACAAGGATTCCATAGGCCGCATAATCTCTTTTTTCATAATGCAGCGGCTTCATCTGGGTTCTGTGCTCTCCACCATGGTAACACCTTGCTTCCATGGCCATTGCCAGATCATTGGCGCGGCGGAACGCTGAAATAAACAGCGGCACAAGAAGGGGTACCATATTTTTCGCCTTCTGGATCAGGTTTCCGTTTTCGAAATCCGCACCTCTGGCGATCTGTGCCTTCATGATCTTATCCGTCTCCTCCAGAAGGATCGGGATAAATCGAAGGGCAATGGACATCATCATGGCGATCTCATGTACCGGCACCCGGATCTTGTTCAGCGGACGGAGCAGTCTCTCCAGACCATCTGTCAGCTGATTCGGCGTGGTAGTCAATGTCATGATGGAAGATCCGATCACAAGGTAAACAAGACGGATCGCCATTCTTCCTGCAAGAACAAGGCCTTCCCTTGTGACCTTGATGATTCCGAAACGCCACAGCACTTCGCCAGGCGTCAGGATGATATTGAACACAACCGTGATCAGAAGGATCATAACGATAGCCTTCAGACCCTTGAACATGAATTTCACCGGAACCTTGGATATTGCGATCATGGCTACCAGAAATGCTGTTGCCACCGCATATCCGAGAAATGTATGGAACAGGAACACAGAGATCAGAAATCCCAGAGTTCCCAGAAATTTGGTCCGTGGGTCCAGTCTGTGAAGAACGGATTTGGCCGGATAATACTGGCCAATGGTAATATCTCTGATCATTTTTCCGCCCCTCCTTTGTTCAGTAATGGAGAGTTCGCCTGCGCAAGTGCGGCAAGGATACTGTCTCTGGCTTCCTCCACCGTTGTGGCATCTGCATCCACATGCAGCCCATGTTCCTTCAGCGCATGCATGATATAAGTGATCTGCGGTGCGGCAAGTCCCATGGTTTCCAGTTCCTTATAATGGGAAAAAACCTTCTTCGGCTCATCATCAAATACAGCTTCTCCGTGATTCATAACAATGAGGCGCTCCACGTATTTCGCAATATCCTCCATGCTGTGGGAAACCAGAACAATGGTTATCCCTCGCACCTTATGAAGCTCTGCGATCTGATCCAGGATATCATCCCTGCCCTTCGGGTCAAGCCCTGCTGTGGGCTCGTCCAGGATCAGAATCTTCGGGTTCATGGCAAGAACCCCTGCAATAGCTACCCTTTTTTTCTGGCCTCCGGAAAGCTCAAAGGGTGATTTCTTGAAATTGGACTCTTTTACTCCAACCTGAGTCAGCGCCTGCTTCGCTTCTTTCTCTGCTTCTTCCCTGGAAAGTCCCTGATTCATAGGTCCGAAACATACATCCGAGATCACATCATTTTCAAACAGCTGATGCTCCGGGTACTGAAACACCAGACCAACCTCGCTGCGGAGCTGTTTCCGGTCATATTTCTCAGCCCACACATCTTCTCCGTTATACAGAACCTGGCCGGATGTTGGCTGTACCAGCGCATTCAGATGCTGGATCAGCGTGGATTTTCCGCTTCCTGTGTGTCCGATGATCCCGATAAACTGGCCGTCCGGGATCACAAGGCTGACATCCTTCAGCGCATGGCTCTCATAGGCTGTCCCGGGGCTGTAGGTATAGGTTACATTTTTTAATTCGATTGACATAATGCGCTCACCAGCTCCTCTGTAGTCAGTATTCCATCCGGAACATCCACGCCGGATTTCTTCAGTTCATATGCAAGAAGTGTTACCTGTGGTACATCCAGTCCATACGCCTTAAGGGTATCCACCTGGGAAAAGATCTCTTTGGGATTTCCCTGCATCACAACATTTCCGCTGTCCATGACATAAACACGGTCAGCATGGATCACTTCCTCCATGTAATGGGTGATCAGAATGACTGTTACCTTTTCCTTACGGTTCAGCTCCCGCACTGCCTCCAGGACTTCCTTTCTTCCGTTAGGATCCAGCATGGCGGTAGGCTCATCCAGAATGATGCACCGCGGGCGCATGGCCATCACGCCTGCAATAGCCACTCTCTGCTTCTGCCCTCCGGAAAGTTTGTTTGGGGACTGATAACGATAGGCTGTCATACCGACTTTTTCCAGGCTGTCATTCACCCGTTTCCAGATATCATCTGTAGGAACTCCCATATTTTCCGGACCAAAGCCTACATCCTCTTCCACAACGGTTCCTATGATCTGGTTATCCGGATTCTGAAATACCATTCCTGCCTTCTGGCGTACCTTCCAGAGTTTGGTCTCTCTGGCGGTATCGATCCCGTCCACCAGCATCGTTCCCTCTGTTGGGATCAGAAGCGCATTCATATGCTTCGCCAGTGTGGATTTTCCAGATCCGTTATGTCCCAGAACTGCCACAAATTCTCCTGCTTTAATGTCCAGGTTCACATCATTGACTGCACGCTGCATGTCTACCACATTGCCGTCATCATCGTATCTCTGATAGTCAAATCCCAGCTTAAGCGCCTTGATAATTCCCATCTTTTCTGCTCTCCTTAATCCTCTGTAGCTGCCGGTTCACCAAGGCCGGTCAACTCATCGATCAGTGCCCATATCTCGTCTCTTCCCTGCTTCGTCTCCGCAGAAAACGGAAGGATCTTTCCCTCTTTCGGAAGGCCCAGTCCGATGCGGATCTCCTTCAGGCTTTTTGCCACCTGGCTGCGTTTCAGCTTGTCAAGCTTGGTCGCGATGATCACCGGCTCATATCCGTTGTGACAGATCCAGTCATACATCTGCTTGTCATTGGCGGAAGGCTTGTGGCGGATATCCACCAGGAGAAAAACCGCACGGAGCTCTTTGGAATTATGAAGATAGCCCTCGATCATTTTTCCCCATTTTTCCTTCTCTGCCGCAGAGACCTTGGCGTAGCCGTAGCCCGGCAGGTCTACGAGATACATTGCTTCATTAATATTATAAAAATTGATCGTCTGTGTTTTTCCCGGCTGTGCGCTGGTTCTTGCCAGGGCCTTGCGGTTCATCAGACCATTGATCAGGGAGGATTTCCCTACATTTGATTTTCCCGCAAAAGCTACCTCCGGCCTTCCTGTGTCCGGGATCTTGCTTGTGATGCCGCAGACGATATCCAGCGATACGTTTTTGATTACCATTCGTTATTCCTCCCTTTTCTTTTAAAAGCCCTGTCCTGAAGGTCAGGGCAGGGTTTTTCTGTTTTTTGTTTATGCAAGAGCTTCACCGAGAACTTCTTTCATGCTATCCACAAACCGGATATTCAGTCCCTGGATGATCTCTCTGTCCATCTCCTCGATATCCGGACGATTTTTCTCCGGAACAAGGACTTCTTTGATCCTGGCATATTTAGCTGCAAGCAGCTTCTCTTTCAGTCCGCCGATCGGAAGCACACGGCCTCTTAAGGTGATCTCACCGGTCATGGCAAGATCCGCACGTACCGGTTTTTCGATAATTGCAGACAGCATGGCAGTTGCCATTGTAATACCTGCGGACGGGCCATCCTTCGGAACGGCACCCTCCGGGATATGTACATGCATATCATGCTTCTGGAAAAATTCCGGATCGATCTCATATTGGTCAGAAACCGAACGGATATAGCTGATACCTGCCTGTGCAGATTCCTTCATCACATCTCCAAGCTGTCCGGTGAGAAGCAGCTCACCTTTTCCGGGCATGATATTGACCTCGATCTGCAGGGTATCACCGCCTACCTGTGTCCATGCAAGACCGCGGGCGATCCCGATCTCATCCTTCTCATTGGCCATCAGATAGTTATATCGTTCTTTGCCAAGGAATCTGGAAATATTTCTGGATGTGACAACTACCTTATCCTTACCCTCTTCCATGATAGCACGTGCAGTTTTTCTGCAGATACGTCCGATGCTTCTCTCCAGAGAACGGACTCCTGCTTCCTTGGTATAGTTGTTGATCAGCTTGCCAAGAGCTGCCGGCTGGATTACCAGCTTGCCTTCCGGAATACCGTTGATCTCCATCTGCTTCGGGATCAGATGTTCCCTTGCGATATGTTCCTTCTCATTTTCCGTATATCCCGGAATTTCCATCAGCTCCATACGGTCAAGAAGAGGTCTCGGGATTCCCTGAACATCATTTGCAGTGGCAATAAACAGTACCTCGGAAAGATCCTGGGGAATCTCCACATAGTGATCATTGAACTTACTGTTCTGCTCCGGATCCAGAACCTCCAGAAGTGCTGCGGAGGTATCTCCTTTATAATCGCTGCTGGTCTTGTCGATCTCATCAAGAAGCATCAGCGGGTTGCTGACTCCGGCTTCCTTCAGTGCGACTGTGATCCTTCCTGGCATGGCACCGACGTAAGTCTTTCTGTGGCCACGGATCTCTGCCTCATCACGGACACCTCCAAGACAGATGCGGACGTATTTCTTGTTCATGGCCTCTGCCACAGAACGTGCAATGGAAGTTTTTCCGGTTCCCGGAGGTCCCACCAGACAGAGGATCGGACTCTTTCCCTTGTGGGTCAGCTTACGTACAGCAAGGAATTCCATGATACGCTCTTTGACCTCTTTCAGTCCGTAATGCCCCTCTTCCAAAACCTTCCATGCGTTCTCAAGATCCTCGGAATCCTCGGATTTCTTATTCCACGGAAGTGCAAGAACAGTTTCCAGATAGCCTCTCTGCACCGTTGCCTCTGCAGCACTGGCTGCCATTCCTTTAAAACGGCTGATCTCCTTAGAAATCTTCTCTTTTACTTCATCAGATGCATCCAGCTCCTTCAGCTGTTTTTTAAATTCATCGATATCATCAGCAGTATTCTCCTCGCCCAGCTCCTCACGGATGGTTTTCAGCTGTTCCCGGAGGATATACTCTCTCTGATTCTTGTCGATATGGGATTTCACCTTGCGCTGAAGATCTTTAGTGATATGGATCACCTCGATCTCGCTGCCAAGAAGCGCTCCGAGGATCTCATAACGGTCATTCAAAGACACTGCTTCCAGAAGCTTCTGCTTGTTCTGATACGCCATCGGAAGATTTACTGCGATCTGGTCGATAGTTTCCTGCACATCTTCGATGTTCATGATCTGGGTTACCAGATCCTTGCTTACTTTTCCGCTTTCTCTGCAGTATCTCTGAAAAAGCTCCCGGATGCTGCGAAGCATGGCGTCCTTTACCGGTTCCGGGTAATCCTCTTCCTGTGCCGTAACGATCTCGCATTCCGCCTTCAGATATGGTTCCTCCTGCTCCAGGCCCAGAACCTCTGCCCTGTCCAGTCCCTCTACCAGAACCCGGTAAAGATCCTGCGGAAGCTTCACCACCTGCTTGATATAAGCGACGGTTCCTACCTGATACAGATCCGTAAGTTCCGGTATTTCCACCTCAGGATCCTTCTGTGTCAGCAGAAAGATCTTCTGGTCATGGAGCATGGCTGCTTCCACGGCACGGATAGATTTCTCCCTGCTCACATCAAAGTGTACGATCATATCCGGAAGGACTGTAGTCCCACGGAGAGCGATCATTGGCAATATATTGACCTGATTTGTCATTTATGTCATTCCCTTCATCAAGCTGTTTCCGGCTTGCCTTTCTTTCTCGAACGGGATGTTTTGCGTCCTGCTTTTTTTGCAGGAGCCTTGGCCTCCCCGTGGATGATCTCCGGCTCTCCGGTTCCCTCCACTGCCTCTTTTGTGACGATACACTTACGGATGGTGTCGTCCGATGGTGTCTTGTACATCAGATCCATCAGGGTATGCTCCATGATGGCACGAAGTCCTCTGGCACCTGTTTTTCTCTCAAGAGATTTCCGGGCAACTGTCTCAAGTGCTTCATCCTGGAACTCAAGCTGCACGCCATCCAGCTCAAAAAGCTTGTCGTACTGTTTTGTGAGAGAATTCTTAGGCTCCTTCAGAATACGGATCAGTGCTTCTTCATCCAGAGAATCCAAGGTTACCACGACCGGAACTCGTCCGATAAACTCCGGGATCAGACCGAATTTAATAAAGTCCTCCGGCATAACCTCCTTCAGAACTTCGCCCACATTGCGGTCTTCCTTCTCGGAAACCTCTGCTCCGAAACCAATGGATTTGGTATCCTGTCTTGCCTCGATGATCTTCTCCAGTCCGTCAAAAGCACCACCGCAAATGAACAGGATGTTTGTAGTATCGATCTGGATAAATTCCTGATGAGGATGCTTTCTTCCTCCCTGAGGAGGTACGCTTGCAACGGTTCCTTCCAGAATTTTCAGAAGTGCCTGCTGTACGCCCTCACCGGACACATCTCTGGTGATGGAGGTATTCTCGGATTTTCTTGTGATCTTATCGATCTCATCGATATAGATGATTCCGTACTGGGCACGCTCAATATCATAATCGGCTGCCTGAATGATCTTCAGAAGAATGTTCTCAACATCCTCGCCAACATAACCTGCCTCTGTGAGAGTAGTGGCATCTGCGATGGCAAAAGGAACATTCAGCAGTCTTGCCAGTGTCTGTGCAAGAAGTGTCTTACCGGAACCGGTCGGACCAAGCATCAGGATATTACTCTTCTGCAGCTCCACGTCCAGGTTTCTTGAAGCAAGAATCCTCTTGTAATGATTGTAAACAGCTACGGAAAGTGCCTTCTTGGCATCATCCTGTCCGATCACATACTCATCCAGGATACTGTGGATCTCTTCCGGTTTCAGAAGGTTGATCCCTGTTTCATAATCTGCCTCATGATCATACATACTGAATTCTTCTTCCATGATCTCGGAGCAGATCCCGATACATTCATCACAAATATATGCTCCATCCGGACCTGCGATCAGCTTGCGTACCTGATCTTCAGTCTTATGGCAAAAGGAGCATCTTACCTTTCCTTCTTTTACTTTATCTGCCATATCTTTTTGTTTCCTTTCTAAGCGTAAATGTCCGTCTCTCGCAGACATTTAAAATTCCTTTTTAAAGCAAGATAAGACTCCTGTGTCTTTACAGGAGTCTTTTCTTACGCATTATTTGTGGATCACAACACCGTCGATCAGGCCGTATGCCTTAGCTTCTTCCGCTGTCATATAGTTGTCACGGTCAGTATCTTTTTCCACAATCTCAAGAGGCTGTCCGGTATTCGCAGAAAGAATCTCGTTCAGCTTCTTTTTGGTTTTTGCGATCTGGTCAGCTACGATCTGGATCTCTGTAGCCTGCCCCTGTGCACCGCCTGATGGCTGATGGATCATGATCGTCGAATTCGGCAGTGCATATCTCTTGCCTTTGGCACCGGATGACAGGAGGAAAGCTCCCATGCTGGCTGCCATTCCAAGGCAGATCGTAGATACATCGCACTTGATATACTGCATTGTATCATAAATTGCCATTCCGGCAGTTACAGAACCACCCGGGCTGTTGATATAAAGCTGGATATCCTTGGAAGGATCTTCTGCTTCCAGGAAGAGAAGCTGCGCAACGATCAGGTTCGCACTGACATCGTTTACCTCTTCTCCAAGGAAAATGATTCGGTCCTTAAGAAGTCTTGAATAGATATCATAACTTCTTTCTCCTCTGCTGGTCTGCTCAATGACGTAAGGTACTAAACTCATTTTGCCCTCCATTTCCGAGGTTTATTACGCCTCTACAGCTGCATCGGCAACTAATGTAACAGCTTTCTGAACAGCCATATCTTTCTTCATCTGCTCCATCTCGTTCTCACCGATGAGATCTTTTAATTTGTCTGCTTCCATCTTGTACATCTCTGCCATCTTGGAGATCTCTTCGTTAACCTCTTCCTCTGTTGGCTGGATGTTCTCTACCTCAGCGATCTTCTCAAGAACAAGTCTTGTCTGGATTCTCTTAAGAGCCTGTGGCTTCATGTCTTCCATCATCTTGTCAACGCTCTGGCCTGTGAACTGGAAGTACTGCTCCATGGAAAGACCCTGGGACTGCATTCTTCTTGCGAAATCGTCAAGCATCTGACGTGTCTGTGTCTCGATCATTGCCTCCGGAATATCCATCTGTGCATTCTCGATCACTTTATCTACTGCTGCATCTTCTTTTGCACGACGTGCATCTTCTGCTTTCTTCTCTGTCAGGTTCTTCTTAACGTCTTCCTTGTACTCAGCAAGTGTATCAAACTCAGATACATCCTTAGCGAAGTCATCGTCAAGCTCCGGAAGCTCTTTTGCTTCGATCTTCTTAACATCGCACTGGAATACAGCTTCTTTGCCAGCCAGCTCTTTTGCCTGATACTCCTCCGGGAATGTAACCTTAACTTCTACGTGATCACCTGTGTTAGCACCAACAAGCTGCTCCTCGAATCCCGGGATGAAGGTGTTGGAACCAAGTGTCAGCGGATAGTCTGTTCCTTTACCGCCCTCGAATGCCTCACCATCTACGAAGCCCTCGAAATCGATAGTTGCTGTATCGCCGTTCTGTGCTGCACGATCCTCAACTGTAATGGTTCTGGAGTTTTTCTCCTGCTCTTTCTTAAGCTCAGCCTCAACTTCCTCGTCTGTTACCTCTGTCTCAGACTTCGGAACCTCAAGTCCTTTATAGTCACCAAGAGTTACCTCTGGTTTAGTAGCTACTTCTGCTGTAAAGATAAATGGTTTGCCAGGCTCAACCTGTGTTACATCGATCTTAGGCTGGGAAACGATCTCAAGATCACACTCAGCAAGTGCTTTGCTGTAATGCTCAGGGATCAGAGCGTTTGCAGCGTCCTCAAGGAATACTCCCTTTCCGTACATCTGCTCGATCATTTTTCTTGGAGCTTTTCCTTTACGGAATCCCGGAATAGAAATTCTGCCTTTTGCTTTCTGATATGCATTCTGCATTGCTTTGTCAAGATCCTCGGCGGAAACCTCGATTGTAAGTTTCGCCATGTTTTTCTCCATTTTCTCCACCTGTAAACTCATGTTTCTTGTTCCTCCTTAATCATATCGAGTAAATACCTTATATAAAATAGTTAACACTCGCATTATATATTTACAGTCATTTCTGTAGTATAGCATAACCACTGTAAAAACGCCAGTATTTTTTTCAGTTTTCCATATGCCCCCACAGGGCATTTCTCAGCTGCCCACGTCCTCAATGTTAAAGTAATTTTCTGTCTTTCTTATGTTGTTAAGACAAAATGTAAAAATCCTTTTATAAGTTTTAGGCGTATAATGAACACCATCGTCTGTACCGTCTCCCGTATTGGATACAGTACCATATCCGGTCCGCATCAGATAACTATAAACATCAATATAGTGGTACTGACTTCCAAGCTCACCGGCAAGACCGCTGTTAAAAGTCCGGATATCCTCACATCTACGATTCTGGGTACTTCCCTTTTCCCCTCCATTGATCGGATTCACAGACATATAATACAGACTGCAGTTTTTCATGGAAAGCTTTGTTCCCAGTTTTTTCATGTAATACCCGTACTGTGATATCTTATCATTCAGATCCTGTTTTCCGTTAATATCTCTGAGATCATTGACACCATGATTGAACACCACCGCGATCTTTGCGTATTTTTCATTTTTACGATATTTTTCCAGTTCTTTCAAAAGAGCCTGTGCGCCCGTTGACTTCAGCCAGTCCAGTTCTGTATTAGAACAGCATACAAAGCTGACATAGCTGTCCACATACTCCTTTCCAAACTGTTCGTACAGTACCTTCTGAAGACCATATGTCCTGGAATCTCCCACAAAGATGATCCTTTCGTAATTCTCAGGATAATGAAAGCTGTTCCTGACCAGATTCGGTTCCTGATACCGCCAGAATCTCACCGCATAGAGATGCATGGTCCCACTGACTGTGATCACCTGTCCGGCTTCATACCTTGGTGCGGTCTTCTGACCTGCCCTGGTAGACCATCCAAGGAATGTATAATTCTCTTCATTGGCCATCACCGGTAGTTTCAGTTTTCCGCTTGGAGCCTGGATGATCTTGTAGATATCTCCGTCATTCCTGTGCAGGATCAGTTTGGGATTGTTCTTCTTTTTTATCACTGCATAAAACGTTACATTTCTTTTTACAAAATATTTTTTTCCCGGCTTATATCTTGCCTCCGCTCCTCCTTTTTTCAGAGACCATCCTTCTGCCTGATATCCTGCTGGGACCTGCGGCACTTTGGGAATCGTGATCATGGAACCATATTTCTGTTTCTTTTCCAATTTTTTATATATAGCAGAGGAGGCTCCTCCGCCTGACCTGAAAGATACGGAATACACTTTTTTGCAAGCATTCCCGAATGTATCATCCGACCAGTCAAAGCCGGCAGCTGACACCAAATTTCCTGTGACTGTCATCAGTATAACAAAAAGCGCCACTACCCACAGGACCTGTTTCATCTCTTTTTTCATGCTCTTACATACACCACCGATTCAGCGATCTCTTCTGCCTTTGCGCTTCCCTCCAGCTGTCCGATCAGGGAAAGGCTGAAATCGATGGCTGTTCCAAGGCCTCTGCTGGTAGTTACATTTCCATCTACCACTACAGGCTCCAGAGATGTTCTGGCACTTTTAAGCTGTTCCATAACAGATGGGTACGATGTAGCATTTCTGCCTTTCAGGAATCCAAGTCTCTCGAATATACCTGGTGCCGCACAGATAGCTGCTACCTTGCCGCCATTCTGATAGAAATCTGTCAGAAGCTCAGTCAGCGGTTTATATTTCTCCAGATATTTTGTTCCCGGCATTCCTCCCGGAATTACAAGCATATCCGCATCAGAAAAATCACATTCTCCAAAGGTACGGTCTGTAAGAAGATCGATCCCATGAGAGGTTCTGATCTCTTTTGTCTCTTTGATAGATACTGTCTGGATGTCGATCCCGGCTCTTCTCATCAGATCTACCACGGTCAGTCCTTCAATATCTTCAAAACCATCTGCGAAAAAAATATATACTTTACTCATGATCCTGTTCATCCTTTCTTTTATAAAATCCATAAATATTTTCTGTATTCCCCATTCCCTTCCATAATGCTTTTTCTATCTGAAAATGTCAAGAAATTTCAACAGATATGCCATTGCAAATCCTGTTTTTTTCCTGTAGACTGAACATAATATCTTTTCATTTCACAAATCCGGAGGTTTTTTATATGGAGATCGAACGTAAATTTCTGATCCGGAAGGATGACCTTCCGCAGGATCTGGCTTCTTATCCCTGCCACAGGATCGAGCAGGGGTATCTTTGCACTTCCCCTGTCGTCCGCATCCGCCGGCAGGATGATGACTATTTTCTTACTTACAAATCCAAGGGTCTCATGAGCCGTGAAGAATATAATCTTCCGCTCACCGCTGAAGCCTATGAGCATCTGAAGCCTAAAGCAGACGGTATCCTCATTACCAAGGACCGCTATGTGATTCCGGAAAAAGACGGACTTTTTATTGAACTGGATGTGTTCCACGGAGAATACGAGGGAGTTCTTCTGGCTGAGGTGGAATTTCCTACAGAGGAAGCCGCCAATGCCTACACTGCGCCGGACTGGTTCGGAGAAGATGTAACTTATTCCACCAGATATCATAACAGTACCATGAGCCAGGGCTAGCAGAGCGATTACTGTTCACCCCGTTCTCAGTAACATGCTTCGCGATGCACAGAATTTATGCTAATCGCACTTGTATTTCTTATTTCAGGTGGTATAATTAGTAATGCAGGCAGATATAGTTCATCGGTAGAACATCAGCTTCCCAAGCTGAGGAGGCGGGTTCGATTCCCGTTATCTGCTTTCATTGCCAAAGAGGGCACGCAGTCAGGCGTGTCCTTTTTTATAAATTTCAAGGAGGATTTTTGTTTATGAAGATTGGATTTATCGGATGTGGAAATATGGCCTCTGCCATGATCGGCGGTATTCTCCGTCAGGGGATCTTTTCAAAGGACGAGATCATTGTTTCCAACCTTACAGACGAAGGCAGAGCGCGCAGTGAAAAAACTCTTGGTGTTGTCACCACTCTGGATAACAATGAAATAGTCAGATCTGCAAAAACTGTCGTTCTTGCAGTAAAGCCGCAGTTTTATGAGGAAGTTCTCACAGAGGTCCACGACAGTCTCACGACAGAGCACACCATCATCGGAATCGCTCCCGGCAAGACTCTTGCATGGCTGGAAGAAAAAGCCGGTCTTCCTCTGAAAGTTGTCCGTTTTATGCCTAATACTCCTGCACAGGTTGGGGCCGGAATGACTGCTGTATGTACCAATGACCGGGTTTCGGAAGACGAACTGGCAGAAATCCTTAAGATCACAGACAGCTTTGGCTGTACCGAAGTGGTACCGGAGCGTCTGATGGACGCCGCAGGCGCTGTAGGCGGCTGTTCACCGGCTTATGTGTTTATGTTTATCGAAGCCATGGCAGATGCCGCTGTCAGCCAGGGAATGCCTCGTAAGCAGGCTTATAAATTTGCTTCCCAGACTGTTCTCGGCAGCGCAAAAATGGTTCTGGAAACCGGCAGACACCCGGGAGACCTGAAAGACATGGTCTGCTCACCGGCAGGAACTACCATTGAAGGTGTCCGCACCCTGGAAAAGAGCGGCTTTCGCAGTGCCGTATTCGAAGCGCTTACCGCAGCTGCTGAGAAGGGTAAGAAGTTATAATTTTCGAAAACAAAAACTCCGTGAGGTCTGCATTCACCCGGACCTCACGGAGTTTTTCCATCTCATCTCTTTTATCGTCTGCCGACAGCCCTACAGCAACTCGATCAGCGCGTCAATATCTTCCATTTTTGTTCCCCAGCTTGTGGCAAAACGGATCACTGTATGATCTTCATCATATTTTTCCCAGAAATCAAACTGAACTTCTTTGCCCAGTTCTTCTTTCTTTTTATTTTCCAAAACTACAAACTGCTGGTTCGTGGGAGAATCTAGGAAAAGCTGATATCCTTTTTCCTGAAGGGCTCTTTTCAGCTTCATAGCTGTTTCAATAGCATTTTTGCTGATCCTTGTATACAGATCATCGGTAAACAGTGTGTCAAACTGGATTCCCAGAAGACGGCCTTTTGCCAGAAGGGCTCCCTGCTGCTTCACCATAGTCATAAAGTGCTTCGGAGCTTTTTTCGTAAAGACCACTGCCTCACCGCAGAGTGCACCGACCTTGGTTCCGCCGATGTAGAACACATCTGTACATCTGGCGATATCCTCAAGTGTCACATCTGCTTCCGGACTTACCAGACCGTAGCCAAGTCTTGCTCCGTCCAGAAACAGCGGAAGCTCGTATTTATGGCATACCTCGGAAATTTCCTCCAGCTCTTTCTTCGTATAAAGTGTTCCGTACTCTGTCGGATGGGAAATATAAACCATTCCCGGAAATACCATATGGTCGTGACTTTCATCCCCATAAAAAGTTTCCACATAATCTGTGATACTTTCTGCTTTGATCTTTCCGTTTTCTGCCGGAAGTGTCAGTACCTTATGTCCTGTATACTCGATTGCTCCGGCCTCATGACAGCTTACGTGTCCGGTCTGCGCCGCAAGAACACCTTCATAACGGTTCAGGACAGAACCTATGATCGTGGCATTGGTCTGAGTTCCTCCCACCAGGAAAAACACATCTGCATCCGGGCAGCCACAGGCTTTACGGATCTTCTCCTTTGCAGAATCACAGTATTTGTCTGTGCCATAGCCGGAAAGCTTCTCCATATTGGTTTCCAGAAGCTTCTGGAGGATCGCCGGATGGGCACCCTCGCAGTAATCGTTTACAAAAAATAACATTTTATTTTCTCCTCATCTGTATTTTCATTTTATTTGACACTCCCACAGCTAAAGCAGGGGGATTCTTGCTTCTCCCACTACTGCATTGGCAAACACCTTACGGTACTGCAATGTCTTACACAGTGTCCA
>NZ_JANGAA010000067.1:0-276 GCF_024461705.1 Blautia sp. DFI.9.10 | reverse complement strand
CCCGCAGCCCAAGTAGTAATCACCCCTCCTCCGCAGCAGCCCGGCCCGATGCCACATTCCTCTGGCTGACGCTTCCAACCGACAGGGAAAAAGCCAGAGCATGGGACAGAAGCAAACATCAAAGCAAACATCAAAGAATCCAGAATACAGGAACCAGATCGGCACAGCGTACTATCATAAATATCGAAGAATCCAGAAACCAGATCGGCACAGCGAACCATCATAAGTACCGAAGAATACAGAAACCAGATCGGCACAACGTTCCATTCTGAGTAC
>NZ_JANGAA010000066.1:0-280 GCF_024461705.1 Blautia sp. DFI.9.10 | reverse complement strand
CTTCCTTCCAACTCATTCTTTTTTTGCTGTAAACGATTCTCTGCCGCCAGTTCATTGAAACTATTGAATATATCCTTTAGAGATTCCGGGATGAATAAATCACCTATAAAAGCAGCTTGACGAACTGGTGGAACTAAAGTAAGCAATTGGGTAACGACGCTAACGAGCTTCATAACATCTTCTTCCGTTGGAGCTGGTGGGACTAATAACTGTGTACAATCCATTTTTCTCATGAGCATTTCGGTAGCTCTCTTCTTGTCTTTCTCGGGCAATCTTCCTA
>NZ_JANGAA010000065.1:0-284 GCF_024461705.1 Blautia sp. DFI.9.10 | reverse complement strand
GCTGGATAGCTGGTAGGAAAGGCTGAGTTTCCCTGTGGTTTGACGGTAGGGGATGGGCTATCAGCGCTATGCTGGATAGCTGGTAGGAAAGGCTAAGTTTGCTTGTGGCCGGAGAAAGAGGAATCGGCTCAACGTTACACAATCAATACCGCAGCATCCATCGTCCCACCAGTACCTGAACACATCTCCACAACCTACAACAATCTGCGTGCCCGGAAAGGGGGAGTGTGAGGGGGAAAAGCGGGCCAATGCCATTTAGATAGAACATTTTGTAGATGATTCTT
>NZ_JANGAA010000064.1:0-296 GCF_024461705.1 Blautia sp. DFI.9.10 | reverse complement strand
TTTCTTCCCAAATTGTATCTCTCAATACGCATCAACCCATGTCAATTAAACACGCTGTATAGAGACTAGGCAGATCTGACGATCACCTAGCGACTCTCTCCACCGTTTGACGAGGCCATTTACAAAAACATAACGAACGACAAGCCTACTCGAATTCGTTTCCAAACTCTTTTCGAACTTGTCTTCAACTGCTTTCGCATGAAGTACCTCCCAACTACTTTTCCTCACACTTGTACTCCATGACTAAACCCCCCCTCCCATTACAAACTAAAATCTTACTTTTATTTTCTTTTGCC
>NZ_JANGAA010000063.1:0-303 GCF_024461705.1 Blautia sp. DFI.9.10 | reverse complement strand
ATCGGCCGATGGTACTGCACTGGAGACGGTGTGGGAGAGCAGGTGGGCGCCAGATTAAAAAGAAAGAAACAGGCGAAGCTGCCTGATAAAAATAGAACGGGCACTGGAAAGTGAGCTCTGTTGGAAACAGAGTGGAACCAGAAGATTTTCGATAAGTCCGGTGCTAACCCTAAATCAGTCGGGAAGGACTGTTATAATAGCTGGTTTTTACCAGTGATCAGAGTTTACAAAAACAGTTTGTGAGTTCTGATGGCTGATAAAACATCAGTCAGCATTGTACCTTGAAAACTGCATACATGAAAT
>NZ_JANGAA010000062.1:0-380 GCF_024461705.1 Blautia sp. DFI.9.10 | reverse complement strand
AAGAAGACAAGAGATGGAGAGTCCAGCCGGGCCTGCGCTTAAGTGCGCGGTCTTGCTAGGCTTGTAAGTTTCTTTCTTGCTATTCCAAACGGTGAGAGATTTCTGTGCTTTTGTTATAGGACAATTAAAACCGTTTCAATACAACACACTGTGGAGTTTTCATATCTTTGCAACTTTTTCTTTGGGCATTCGAGCAATCGGGGCCCAGAGGTAACAAACACAAACAATTTTATTTATTCATTAAATTTTTGTCAAAAACAAGAATTTTCGTAACTGGAAATTTTAAAATATTAAAAACTTTCAACAACGGATCTCTTGGTTCTCGCATCGATGAAGAACGCAGCGAAATGCGATACGTAATGTGAATTGCAGAATTCCGT
>NZ_JANGAA010000061.1:0-399 GCF_024461705.1 Blautia sp. DFI.9.10 | reverse complement strand
GGAGACTGCCAGGGATAACCTGGAGGAAGGCGGGGATGACGTCAAATCATCATGCCCCTTATGATTTGGGCTACACACGTGCTACAATGGCGTAAACAAAGGGAAGCGAACCTGCGAGGGTGGGCAAATCCCAAAAATAACGTCCCAGTTCGGACTGTAGTCTGCAACCCGACTACACGAAGCTGGAATCGCTAGTAATCGCGGATCAGAATGCCGCGGTGAATACGTTCCCGGGTCTTGTACACACCGCCCGTCACACCATGGGAGTCAGTAACGCCCGAAGTCAGTGACCTAACCGCAAGGAAGGAGCTGCCGAAGGCGGGACCGATGACTGGGGTGAAGTCGTAACAAGGTAGCCGTATCGGAAGGTGCGGCTGGATCACCTCCTTTCTAAGGAAA
>NZ_JANGAA010000060.1:0-414 GCF_024461705.1 Blautia sp. DFI.9.10 | reverse complement strand
CGCCCACGCCGGATAGGGACCGAACTGTCTCACGACGTTCTGAACCCAGCTCGCGTACCGCTTTAATGGGCGAACAGCCCAACCCTTGGGACCTACTACAGCCCCAGGATGCGATGAGCCGACATCGAGGTGCCAAACCACTCCGTCGATGTGAACTCTTGGGAGTGATAAGCCTGTTATCCCCAGGGTAGCTTTTATCCGTTGAGCGATGGCATTCCCACTTAATACCACCGGATCACTAAGCCCTACTTTCGTACCTGCTCCACCCGTCGGTGTCGCAGTCAAGCTCCCTTCTGCCTTTGCACTCTTCGAATGGTTTCCGTCCATTCTGAGGGAACCTTTGGGCGCCTCCGATACCCTTTCGGAGGCGACCGCCCCAGTCAAACTCCCCGCCTGGCATTGTCCCACCGCCGG
>NZ_JANGAA010000006.1:0-151155 GCF_024461705.1 Blautia sp. DFI.9.10 | reverse complement strand
GAAGTGTGGTAACACATGGAGCTGACTGTTACTAATCGGGTGAGGGCTTGACCAAGAAACGCAGGTTAAGAATTGATTCAAAGAGTTTGATTAACGATCAACAGGCATGTATGTAGTTTTTAAGGTACAAACCTTAATTAAATATTTAAGTAATCCTCCTTAGCTCAGTCGGTAGAGCATGCGGCTGTTAACCGCAGTGTCGTTGGTTCGAGTCCAACAGGGGGAGTTTTTTTTGTTTCCTGTAAATGTAAAGTTTATGGGATTTTTTTATGCTTGATCTGTGACAGGATAAGGATGTAAAAACGTGCAGATATAAATAAGATACATTTATATCTGCACGTTTATTTTTGTAACTACAAATAGAAATATTGACTGTTAGAGATAATCAATAAATTTATAAAGCTATGACAAAGAAATTCTGGCTTATCGAATGAAATTAGTCATGATTTTCTGCTCTGTCTCCGGAGCGTCGATACCGGCCTTTTTACCGGCTTCAATACATTTTAACAGCCATGCCATGTTATTGCCTAACGTACGCATGATCTGGAGGCCTTCAGCGTCTTTTCTGACGTCATCCGGGGTATTGCCGTGAACCATTGTCCAGTAGTTTCCGGACACGACAGGCATCTGATGATAGGTAAAGTATTTGATCAGAACATCCAGAGTAGCAGTAGTACCGGCACGTCTTGCGGAAGCAACAGCTGCGGCAGGCTTGTGGATCATATCCTTTCCGGCCTTGGAAGCGAATTTATCCATGAATTCGATGATCTGTCCGGAAGGAGAAGCCCAGTAAACCGGAGAACCAACAATAAGGGCGTCAGCCTCTTTCATAATGGCAGCTGCGGCAGCAACGTTTTCCTGAGAAGGATCCCCGGCCTGGAAGATTTCTGCCCCCACACCGTTCTTCTTTAAGGTTTCTGCGATCTCTGTAAGAGCTGTATAAGTGCAGCCTTCTTTGCGAGGACTGCCGTTGAGTAATAAAACTTTCATTATTGTCATCCTTTCATATGATTTTTTAAGTCATCATACTTTCAATTATATACAGAGAAAAAATAATGTCAATGTTTGAAAAAAACAGAAAAAATTTTTCCGGGTAGGGTTTGAGAAAGGAAATACAAACCCTTGGAAAGCCCATTTTATAAGGCTTTTCGGCCTGTTTTCCGGCTTTGTAAAAAAAATTGAAATTTTTCAAAAAAAAGCTTGCAATTATAAAAAAGGTATGGTATTATTTAACTCGTCGCTGAGGGAAATACAAAACAGCGAAACATAAAAAAGAAATATGGCTCCATGGTCAAGCGGTTAAGACACCGCCCTTTCACGGCGGTAACAGGGGTTCAAATCCCCTTGGAGTCACTTAAAACTAAACTGGATATTCATTGACTCGATTCAACATTTGGTGTTTAATACGCCGATGTGGCTCAATTGGCAGAGCAGCTGATTTGTAATCAGCAGGTTATCGGTTCGAGTCCGATCATCGGCTTTTTGGACCTTTAGCTCAGTTGGTTAGAGCAACCGGCTCATAACCGGTCGGTCCTGGGTTCGAGTCCCCGAAGGTCCATTTTAAAAGTTTTATATTTTGTATGGCCCAGTGGCTCAGTTGGTTAGAGCGCCGCCCTGTCACGGCGGAGGTCGAGAGTTCGAGTCTCTTCTGGGTCGTTCATATTTGGGGTCTTAGCTCAGCTGGGAGAGCATCTGCCTTACAAGCAGAGGGTCATAGGTTCGAGCCCTATAGGCCCCATTTTTGAACAAATTAATTGAATATGCGGGTATGGTGGAATAGGCAGACACAAGAGACTTAAAATCTCTCGGGGGCAACTCCGTGCCGGTTCAAGTCCGGCTACCCGCAGTATCAGTAAGATTCCTTTTTCAGGGATCTTTTTTTGTATCATAAAATTTATTGATGAAAACGGGAAAATATTCCTAGCTTATTGGTAGGGATATTGACAAGGCTATTTTCCCATGATAGAATCCTGACAGTTGTAAAACAAATCGGACAGATATAAAAAATATATCCGTTGTCAGTATAAATATACATGGAAAGAATATAAGGAGAAGTCAGAAAATGCTGAATCAGTTTTCAAGAACAGAATTATTAATCGGAAAAGAAGGAATGGAAAAGCTGAAAAATTCCAGAGTCGCAGTATTCGGAATTGGCGGTGTTGGCGGATATACGGTGGAAGCACTGGTCAGAAGTGGCGTAGGTACCCTGGATCTCATTGATGATGATAAAGTATGTCTCACCAATATCAATCGCCAGATTTACGCAACAAGAAAGACCGTAGGGAAATATAAAGTTGACGTGGCCAGAGAACGTATTCTTGAAATTAATCCGGATGCAGTTGTAAATATCCACAAAACATTTTATGTGCCGGAGACAGCGGATTCCTTTGATTTTTCCCAGTATGATTATGTAGTCGATGCAATCGACACTGTAACCGGAAAGCTGATGCTCGTAGAGCAGGCAAAGGCTTCAGGAACACCGATCATCAGCTCTATGGGGGCCGGAAATAAGATGGATCCAACAGGTTTTATAGTGACAGATATTTATAAAACGTCCGTCTGTCCCCTTGCAAAGGTCATGCGCCGTGAACTGAAAAAAAGAGGAATCAAAAAACTGAAGGTGGTTTACTCACAGGAGAAGCCAATGACTCCAATTGATGATATGGCGATCAGCTGCAAGTCTCATTGCATCTGTCCTCCGGGAACAGAAAGAAAATGTACTCAGAGACGTCAGGTACCGGGAAGTAATGCCTTTGTGCCTTCCGTAGTGGGACTGATCATTGCCGGTGAGGTTGTAAAGGATCTTATTAAATAAAAATTGGATCATTCTGTGTTACTGAGAACGGAATGAACAGTAACCATTCTGTAAGAACAGATATTGCATGTATACTTATATTGTGCAATATCTGTTTTTTGTGATAAAATATTTTTTACAGATAGTTTTGTAAATAAAAGAGAAGGACAGATAAAGTATGGGGATCGTTGAAAAATTTATAAAAGAAGGACAGCTGACAAAGGAAGAATATCCGGAACTTCTGCACTTATACCAGGATCCGGATGCGGTTCGTCTGCTTCGGGAAGAGGCTGTCCGTATACAGAAAAAATATTTTGGAAATAAAATATATACAAGAGGTCTGATAGAATTTACCAATTACTGCAGAAATGACTGCTATTACTGCGGGATCCGCCGTTCTAACAGGAATGCCAGCCGTTACCGCCTTACGAAGGAGGAAATCCTGCAGTGCTGCGAGAATGGCTATGAGCTGGGATTTCGGACATTTGTGCTCCAGGGAGGGGAAGACCCATGGTTTAATGATGACCGGATGGTTGACATCATCCGGTCCATCAAACAGGGATATCCGGACTGTGCGATCACGCTGTCCATTGGGGAGAAATCAAAAGAAAGCTATCAGAGATTTAAAGATGCCGGAGCAGACCGCTATTTACTCCGTCATGAGACGGCCAGTGAGGAACATTATCGTTATCTTCATCCGGAGAGTTTAAGTCTTACAAACCGTAAACAGTGTCTTTATACCCTGAAGGAACTGGGATATCAGATAGGTGCCGGATTTATGGTAGGTGCGCCGGGACAGACGCTGGAGTATCTGGCGGAAGACCTTGTTTTTCTTAAAGACCTGAATCCGCATATGGTGGGGATCGGACCATTTGTCCCGCACCATGATACGAAATTTGCAGAGGAACCGGCAGGAAGTGTGGATCTGACACTGTTTCTGCTGTCTGTCATCCGGATCCTGCTTCCACAGGTACTTCTTCCGGCAACCACAGCACTGGGGACCCTGGACCCCAGAGGCAGGGAAAAGGGTTTTCAGGCGGGTGCAAATGTAGTAATGCCCAATCTTTCTCCGGTGAAGAACCGTAAACAGTATGAGCTTTATGATAACAAGATCTGTACAGGCGAGGAAGCAGCAGAGTGCAGAGGGTGCCTTACCAGACGTGTGGAGTCTGTAGGCTATGAAATCGTTACAGACCGTGGAGATTCCCCGATGACAGATTGACACGGGGTACAAAATACTTTCTTTTTTCAGCGATTTAAGGTAAAATATCAGTAAGATCAGATTGCTAAAAAATTAACAGCTGGTCAGAAATAAGCGGAATTTTCCTGCAAAGCGGAATGCAGGAAAAATGATGGAGTGCGTAAAATATGGAAAAATCAGAAAATGCTGTGCGGAGCAGACTTCTGGAAGCGGGGAAGGAAGAATTCAGAGACAGGGGATTTCTGAAGGCTTCTCTTCGTGCGATCTGCAAAAAAGCAGATGTGACTACGGGAGCGCTATATTTCTTTTTTGAAAGTAAAGCAGCTCTTTTTGAAGAAATCGTGGAAGAGACGGTAGAGGATCTGAAGCGGATCATGGGAGACTTTACGGATCAGGAAAAACAACTGCATCCGGAAGAATATGACAGGATACTTATGGAATTTATCTGGGAAAACAGGGACATCGCAAAAATCCTCATAGATGGAGCTGAAGGTACCAGATATGTGAATTTCCGTGAGGATGCCTGTACGAAAATGGAGCAGATCCTTAATGAACGTTTTCAAAAGGAATGTGGACAAGAAGTTGATCACGAGCTGGTACATATCCTGGTACAGATGAAATTTCAGGGATATTGTGAACTGCTCCGGGGAAACTGCTCCAGGGAAAAACTCCTGGAAATTTCTAGAATTCTGCAGATATGTTCCAGCCAGTGCCTTCTGGCAATTGAGGCAGAACTAAACAGAAAGCATTAAAAACCATTGCTCATTCTCCTAAAGTATGTTATGATTAACTTGGTTAGTTTTAACAAACCGAGGGAGGTGTAAATAACGTGAGATCAAATGAATCATCTGAAGATTATTTGGAAACGATCCTGATCCTTGGAAACAGGAGTTCTCTTGTAAGAGCTGTGGATATCGCGGCAGAGATGGGCTTTAAGAAACCGAGTGTCAGTGTTGCCATGAAGAATCTTCGCCAGAAAAATCTCATCACAGTAGCCGACAACGGAGATATCCGTCTAACAGAGGACGGACATAAGATTGCCGATAAGGTATATGAACGTCATCAGCTGATCTCTTCCTGGCTGATGATACTGGGAGTCCAGGAAAAAACAGCGATTCATGATGCCTGCAGGATCGAGCACATAATCAGTGAGGAGAGCTTTCAGGCATTGAAAAAGGCAGTTTATGAGCTGAGGGAGCAGCAGGCTGTGCTCCATGGAGAAACCGCGGATCAGGTTTGATTCCTGCAGCAGAAGCTATCAGGAATTGACAACTGAAAAAATAAGAATATAATGGAAATCCAGGTTATGAAATGGAGGATACCAAAAGATGAAATTACTTTTTATACGACATGGAGACCCGGATTACACAATAGATTCCCTGACCGAAAAGGGCTGGAAGGAAGCGGAATTTCTTTCTGAAAAGATCGCAGCTCTTGATGTCAGGGATTTTTATGTTTCTCCGCTTGGAAGAGCAAAGGATACCGCATCCTGCACACTGAAGAAAAACGGAAGAACAGCTACAGAATGCAAGTGGCTGAGAGAATTCGACGTAAAGATCAGAAGACCGGATCTTCATGGGGAAAAGATCATTCCCTGGGACTGGCTTCCCCAGGACTGGACGAAGATCGAAAATTTCTACAGCTTTGACCGCTGGTGGGATAATGACATCCTGCGAGAGGGAAAAATGAAAGAAGAGTATGACTGGGTCACACAGAATTTTGAAAAAGTTCTGGCAGAGCATGGCTATGTGCGGGAAGGACATTATTACAGAGCAGAAAAAGCCAATGAAGATACGCTTGTGTTTTTCTGCCATTTCGGTGTAAGCTGTGTACTCATCAGCTATCTTCTCAGTATCTCTCCGCTGGTGATGCTGCAGAATTTCTGTGCGGCGCCGTCATCGGTGAGCACCATTGTTACAGAGGAGAGGCGAAAAGGGATCGCGTCCTTCCGTATGAGCTCTTTTGGAGACATTTCTCATTTGTATGCGCATCAGGAGCCGCCGGCTTTTGCTGCCAGATTCTGTGAGACATATGATAACAAAGAGCAGAGACACGACTAAAAAGCGAAAGAAACGGCTGTAATATTTCGGCTTTTTTCGGAAGACCATGGTAAATAATGATCAGCAGGATTATTTTGGAAAATGATTAGACTTCGTTAATAAATTTTATAAATTTATTAGAAATTGTACAAATTTCTCTCACATTTATCCTGTATGATATAAACATCTTAAGAGAACAGAAGCTCTTAAGAAAAACTCTTTCCTTTCCCTAAAATATGTATGAAGATAAACCACCGTTCCATTGGCAAGACAGAGCCGACAGGACGGTGGTTTTGCATTGCAGAAAAAAACTGCCGAATGACAGAGGAGATAAAGATTTCCAATGTTTATCGGCAGCGTTTTTTGGTTGTCTGAGATTTATTGGATATACAGCTTCAGGCACAGCTACGGCCTGCGATAGCGGTTAAAGCAGGAATATATTTCCTGGATCCTGGGCATGGCATAACCGCATGGAATATAAGAGCCTTCCGAGAAGAAGGACAATCCCTGCCTTTTCAGCTGAGTATCCAGATAAGTGATGATCTCCGGCAGAGTACGTTTTCCGTCAATGAGATGTTCGCAGGCATATTTCAGAAGCAACGCCAGGGATGCAGTTTGCTCGGAGTCGATCAGCTGCTCCACATAGCGGAGATCCACTTCGGTTTTTCCAAGAGAAAAGCCATCTTTGCCGTGAACCTTGGTTTTCAGTCTTTCCGGCTGTCCGGGACGGCTGTGGCGGGATGGAGTCACTTTGGCCTTGGTCATGATGCGATGGCTTCCCGGAAGGCGGAATGCAGGGGCCTCAATGTCTGAGAGAGGATATTCCTGACAGAGCTTTTTGGTGACTGCTGTGATGTCCACCGGATGATAATTATCCATCTGGATCACAGTATCCGCAATATGGAAAAAAGCTCCGGAGCTTCCGGCAACCAGGATAGTGGAGATCCCTGCCTTTTCATAGAGATCCCGCGCACGTTCCAGAAATGGAGTGATGGGCTCCTTTTCCCGGCAGATCACCCGCTGCATGAAGGAATCACGGACCATAAAGTTGGTGGCAGAGGTATCCTCGTCAAGGAGAAAGACTTTACTTCCTGCTTCCATACTTTCCACGATACCGGCAGCCTGTGAAGTACTGCCGCTGGCATCCTCTGTAGAAAAGCAGAGGGTGTCTTTTTTATTTGGAAGATCGTTGATAAAAAGAGAAATGTCCACATCTTTGATAAAACGGCCGTCCTCAGAGCGAAGCTTCTGGGCAGAAGGATCAGTAATGACATACTCCCGGCCATCGCCGGAAATGTGATCGTAAATTCCCAGCTCCAGTGCGTTAAGTAAGGTGGATTTGCCATGGTAGCCGCCACCTACGATCAAGGTGATGCCGCAGGGAATGCCCATGCCTGTGATGGGTCCTCTGTGGGGCAGCTCCATGGAAACCCTCAGGCTTTCCGGAGAAACAAAAGGAACAGAGTTTTTCATCGGGCGTGAAGAGATGCCGCTTTCCCTGGGGAGGATAGCGCCGTCACTGACAAAGGCAGCCAGAGAACGTTTTTTCAGCTCCTGACGGATAAATGCCTGATCTTCGGCAAGGCAGATGGCTTTTCTCAGCGCTTCCGGGTCAAGATTCCGGTAAAAAAAAGCCTTGTGAACACAGACCGGAAGAAAATCGAAGAGGATTTTTTCCAGTTCGGGAGAGTTGATGGTTCTGCCATTGGCCGGGAAACCGATGAAAAAACGGGCAGTGATGCCTTTTTCCGTTATTTCACAGGCGGTACGTGCAAGAACCTCCTGACCACAGTGGCTTACTGAGATCAGGCCGCTTTTTCCGGAGCCCTTTGCACGGAAGGTATAACGGTTTACCTGCTGTTCAAACTGGCGGTTCAGAAAGTCTCCCAGTGTGATGCGGGTCAGGGAATCCTTATAATATTCTGCCGGAAATCCGGTGTCTCGGTGGGAAAGCTTCACACTGATGTGAGAGGGAGAGGCAAAAGGATCCCCCTGTACGTGGTCAATGGACAAAATATAACGGTCAAACTGGTATGCACCCCGCAGAGACTTGTATGCAGGATAGCTTTTGCGGTTGATGCTGTGAAGAAGCTCTTTTAGCTGAGCAGATGCTTGCATGTTGTTTCCTCCTTTGCCCTGTTGGAGCATACAGGTAAAGTCTACGGTGAAACAGAAAGCTTTCCGTGTGTGAGATACCTGAAAATTTTGGATACAGGGCCAATTCTTAAGAACTACTATAACGAATCATAAAGATTTTGTAAAGAATGGGAATTGCGGTGGAAATTCGTAAATGTTTGACCTATAATAGTAGACAGATTGCAGATAATATGATGAGAAACGGCAGCTGCCGGAAGCTATAAAGAAAGGTGGACCACTAAAATGGAAAGAAGAAATGCGTGGCTTTCTTATAAGGAAGCAGAAGAGACAGAAATGGAGAAGCTTGCGAAGGCTTACAGAGAATTTTTGGATAAAGGAAAAACAGAACGTGAATGTGTTGCAGAAATCGTGAAGGAAGCAGAGGCTGCCGGATATGAATCTCTTGAGTCGAAGCTTGAAAAAGGCGAGAAGATCAAGGCCGGTGACAAGGTTTATGCGGTAGGGATGAAGAAGATCGTTGCTCTGTTTCATGTAGGAACGGAAGAGCTTTCAGGAGGTATGAGCATTCTCTGTGCACATATCGACTCTCCGCGACTGGATGTCAAGCAGAATCCTCTGTATGAGGATACGGATCTGGCTTATCTGGATACGCATTATTATGGTGGCGTAAAGAAATACCAGTGGGTGACACTGCCTCTTGCCATGCATGGTGTTGTTGCAAAGAAGGACGGAAGCATTGTGGAGATCAGCATTGGTGAGGATGCGGAAGATCCGGTACTTTACATCACAGATCTTCTGATCCATCTTTCCGGAAAACAGCTCCAGAAAAAGGCAGCAGAGGTTATTGAGGGTGAGATGCTGGATATCCTGATCGGCAGCAGACCTCTTGCAGAGCTTCCGGATGATTCCAAAAAGGATGCGGTAAAACAGAATGTGCTGAAGATTTTAAATGAGAAGTATGGTATTGAGGAAGAGGACTTTCTTTCAGCAGAGCTGGAGATCGTTCCGGCAGGAAAGGCAAGAGACTGTGGACTTGACCGCAGCATGATCGCAGCATATGGACAGGATGACCGTGTATGCGCTTACACATCCCTTGCGGCAATGCTGGAGATGGAGGAGACACCGAAGCGTACCGGCTGCTGTCTCCTTGTAGATAAGGAAGAGATCGGAAGCGTTGGTGCCACAGGCATGCAGTCCAGATTTTTTGAGAACAGTGTGGCAGAGCTTCTGGACGGAATGGGCTGCTATTCCGAGCTTGCATTAAGAAGAGCTCTCCGTAATTCCAGCATGCTTTCTTCTGATGTAAGTGCCGGCTATGATCCGGCCTATGGTGAAGCTTTTGAGAAAAAGAATGCAGCATATCTTGGACGCGGTATCGTTCTTAACAAGTTCACCGGAGCAAGAGGAAAATCCGGTTCCAACGATGCCAATGCAGAGTACGTTGCAAGAGTTCGCAGGATTTTTGATGATCACAATGTTGCTTTCCAGACAGCAGAGCTTGGAAAGGTTGATTTTGGCGGAGGCGGAACCATCGCTTATATTGCGGCACTTTACGGAATGGAGGTTATCGACAGTGGCGTGGCAGTGCTGAGTATGCATGCTCCGTGGGAGGTTACCAGCAAGGCGGATGTATATGAGGCATACAAGGCATATAAGGCGTTTTTACTTGATGCATAAACAGATGTATAAATGTGTGTCAGTTTTGAAGACATTCAGGTAATCTTTTCGTTACAGATCAATGAGCGGGGTTTTCCCGGAAATGACAGAGCAGTCTGCCTGCTGCTGTTTTGGCTTGGAGCGTTCCGACGAGAAACAGCAGTATCCCCTGCAGACTTCGCTCTGTATTTTTAACCTGATCAGGGAAGCTCTCTGTTTCAATGGCAAAAAGCAATAAGCAGAGGAGGGGCTTGCCTGGGACTGATTTACTTTACAAGGAGTAATTTTATTATGGAAGATGCATTGGTACGGGTAGTAGATCTGTGCAAGGTTTACAATCCCGGAGAAAATGAGGTGCGGGCGCTGGATCATGTGGACCTGGAGATCCATAAGGGTGAATTTGTGGCTATTATCGGACAGTCCGGTTCCGGAAAATCCACCTTTATGAACATGCTGGGCTGTCTGGATGTCCCCACCTCCGGGAAATATTATCTGAATGGAACAGATGTATCCACAATGAAGGATAATGATCTCTCGGTGGTACGAAATAAGGAGATCGGTTTTATCTTTCAGGGCTTTAATCTGATCGCAAATCTTACGGCGCTGGAAAACGTGGAGCTTCCTCTGATCTATCGTGGGATCGACCGGAAAACAAGAAGAAAGCTTGCTGTGGAATCTCTTAAAAAAGTTGGACTTGAAAAACGTATGGACCATAAGCCAAACGAAATGTCAGGGGGACAGCAGCAGCGTGTGGCTATTGCCAGAGCTATCGCAGCCAGGCCGCCGGTGATCCTGGCAGATGAACCAACGGGAAATCTGGACTCTGCATCCAGCAGGGAAATTATGGAAATCCTGAAGGGAATGCACAGATCAGGAGAAACCTTGATCCTGATCACTCATGATAATGGGATCGCGGCTCAGGCCAGACGTGTGGTCCGGATCATGGATGGAAAAATTGAATCAGATACGATCAATGAGGAATTTGTCGAGGAGGCTTAAGAATGAAAAAAGGGAAAAAGATTGTGATCGGTGTGGCAGCAGTGGCTGTTGTGGCAGGCGGTATTTATGCGGCATCAGGTGCAGGCCGCGGGGGATCACAGATTCCGCAGGTTGCTGTTACCAAAGCGGAGACAAGAGATGTGGAGGAGATCGTAGATGCAACCGGAACCGTTGTCAGTGATGAGCAGAAGACCTTTTATTCTCCTGTGAACGCACAGATCAAAAGCGTATCCTTCGCAGAAGGCGATACGGTTTCAAAGGGAACGAAGCTGATAGAGTTTGAAGTGAAGGATCTGGAGAGGGATAATCAGAAAGCAGAGCTGAATGTACAGTCCGGACAGTATGATTATAAAAATTCCATCAATAAATCCAATGAGGCCCAGAAGAAGCAGGACAGTGCAAAAGCAAAGGTTTCCAGTCTGGAACAGCAGGTAAGGGAGCAGCAGAATTATCTGGCTTCCCTGAGATCACAGCTGGCGTCTGTACAGGCTCAGGCTGCGGCAGATGCGCAGGCACAGGCCCAGGCGGAGACCCAGGCAAAGGCAGAGGCCCAGGCTGCCAGGGATGCAGAGACTCAGAGAGCGTATTCAGAAGCGCTGACTACATATCAGAATGAGACACTTCCGCAGTACCAGCAGGAGCTGGGACAGCTGAATTCCGATTATGTAACGGCACAGAATGCTTATAATCAGGCAGATACCAGTTATAAGATGGCTTTTGCACAGTGGCAGGCAGACCAGAGCGATGAGAATGCCCAGGCGCTGGATGAAGCGGAAGCAGCAAGAAGTCAGGCAGAGATCACCTGCCAGGAAGCAAAGGAAGCTTATGAGGATAAGAAGGTCAGCCAGCCAAAAATGCCGGAGTATTCCGATTACAGCAGTAGTGCAGCCGGTGATTTTGTTACCGATGGAGCTTCAGAGGAAACACCGGGGCTGACAGATCATGCATCTGCGGATGCTTCTTCTGCAGGAAGTACAGTGGATACTTCTGCCATTGAGAATGCGATCGAACAGGCAACCTCTGATCTGGCGGATCTGCAGTCGGACCTTGCTTCCCAGAAATCCATTGCAGAGGCGGATTCTGCCAGCCTTACAGAAGAAGAGAAAGAAAAAATGCGTGTCAGCAACAATCTTACTGAGCTGGATGCAAAATCTGCGAAAGAGCTGGTAGAAGAAGGAAAGAAAGGCATTTCGGCGGATTTTAACGGCGTCATTTCCAAATCAGCAGTCCAGCAGGGCGCAGCGGCAACACAGGGAATGGAGCTTTTTACCCTGCAGAATACAGATAAGGTCAGCGTTGATATCAATGTGTCCAAGTATGACTACGATAAGGTAAAGGAAGGCCAGAATGCGGACATTACCATCGGCGACAGGAAATATACCGGCAAGGTGACTAAGATCAGTCACATTGCGACAACTAACGAAAAGGGCTCCACACTGATCTCTGCCACAGTGAGCATCGACAAGCCGGACAAGGATATTTTTCTGGGAGTAGATGCGAAGGTAAAGATCTATGCAGAAAAGGCAGAGAATGTGGTAACGCTTCCGGCAGGCGTGGTAAATATCGGCAAGGATGGTTCTTTCTGTTATGTGCTGAAGGATGGTGTGATCACGAAGCAGGATATCACAACAGGAATCAGTTCCGAGGATTCTGTTGAGATCACAGATGGCATTAAAGCCGGAGATAAGGTCATCGAGGATCTGGGCTCCCTGGAAGAGGGAATGAAGGCAGAGGCAGCAGCGGCAGACAGTGACAGTGCAGCAGAGACAGGGGAGACTGCTAATGAGTAATATTTATGAATATATCAAAATGGCGATCCATAATATCATGGCTAATAAGGGAAGATCCTTTCTCACCATGTTAGGGATCATCATCGGTATCGCATCTGTGATCGCCATTGTGTCCATCGGTGAGGGTACGAAGAATCAGATGAACAGCGAGATCAATGATATCGGCGGCGGCCAGATCGCTGTTTACTGCAGTGATGATGCCATAGCAGACCAGGTCTGGATCGAGCCGGAAGATATTGATGCAGTCCGGGAGCTGGATGGCGTGGAAGGTGTTAATGTTTCAGATTCCTATACAGGCGAGACCGTAACCGGAAAGGGTGATTTTAATCTTACAGTGACCGGGGAGGCCCAGGATGCCAAGCTGGTGGACAATGCTTCTGTGAAGTACGGAAGCTATTTCGGGCAGAAGGAGATCGAAGAGGGAAAAAACGTCTGCGTGATCTCCGATGCCGATGCGAAGAGGCTTTTCGGAACGGATGATGTAGTGGGAATGACACTGGACATTACCTGCTATGATCTGACCAAGACATTCCGCATCTGCGGAGTCACCACACAGAAAGAGAACGGAACCTTTGTCAGCTATACTTACGATGGAATGCCGGTGACCATAAATGTGCCTTATACGGCCATGGACGACTTTACCGGAAGCAGCGGAGAATTTTATCAGATCATAGTTCAGGCGGATAAGAGTCTGGATTCCCAGGCGGTCGCAGATAAGATCATAAATCTTCTTGAGAGACGTCACCAGTGTGCCGGAGATGAATATTTCCAGGTACAGAGCTTCCAGGATGTTATGAAATCCATGAATCAGATGCTTGGTATGGTGACTGCGTTTATCTCTTTTGTTGCGGGCATTTCCCTTCTGGTAGGTGGTATCGGTGTTATGAACATCATGCTGGTATCCGTCACAGAGCGTACCAGGGAGATCGGTATCCGGAAATCCCTTGGAGCGAAAACCTCGTCTATTATGTTACAGTTTCTTGCGGAGGCGGCGATCCTGACGATCATAGGCGGGCTGATCGGTATTGTGCTGGGGATTGCAGGCGGCTATGTGATCTGTGCGGTGATCAGCAGCAGTATGGGAATGACCATCACACCTGGGATCAGTGCGGGAACTATCCTGGCGGCTACGCTGTTCTCCTGTGCAGTAGGTGTGTTCTTCGGAATCTATCCGGCGAAAAAGGCAGCGAAACTGAGCCCGATTGAGGCACTTAGACGGAATTAGAAAACTGTTGCTTTTGCATCAAAAATAGCAATAAAAAATATTTTTAAAAAAAATCAAAAAAAGTTTCAAAAAACCCTTGACATTTTATAGGTCTTAGAGTATCATACATATTGTTGCAGCGGTGATACGAAATATCACAAAGGAAAAGCAACAAAGATGTGCGTTTAGCTCAGCTGGATAGAGCGTTTGGCTACGGACCAAAAGGTCGGGGGTTCGAATCCTCTAACGCACGTATGAAGCCTCTGGAATTGTTCCGGAGGCTTTTGTTTTGTGTTTCGGAAACAGGCGAAAAATTGTATTGACACTGGTAGTGGGCCAGAGTAGAATAAAAAAACAGAAAAGAAAAATTTTTGTAAAGCTGTTTGTCTGATACAAGCAGCTTTTTTCACAGGAAAAAGTAAACAACAATGAAAGTACAAAACACCTGAAATAGAGGTGAACCTATCAGGAGGAAAAAACAATGCCAGGATATCTGATCAAAGATACAACAAAAGAAGAACGTAAACAGATCGTGGAGGAATCTCTTGGAAATATTTCCGCGAACTGTGATGGCTGTATGGCGAGACTTGCGGATATGTATCAGGATTATATTGACGGAAAGAAAGAGATCCGTGAGATCAATATGGAGTTCAATGCCAGGTATGTCCATGGAGATATGGATAAAGAGGAAAAACGAAGCTGCCCGATGTAGCGAACGGAGATTAACAGAAGCATGGATCAAAATGAAGTAAAATATGATAAGCTGCTGAAGATCAAAACCACCGGTCGTGACGATTCCAGATCGGATCAGTACTGTTATCCATACGAGCCAACGCCGTACGGGGTGCTGGAACGGCTGGCTTATTGTGGATATCTGGGGAAAAAGAATCATCTGATCGACTATGGATGTGGAAAAGGCAGAGTGGATTTTTTTCTGGCGTGGCAGGTCAGATGCCGGACTACAGGCGTGGAGTACGATGAACGTATGACAAAAGCCGCAGAAGAAAACAGGCAGCGGGCTGTTTCCGGGACAAAAACATCATTTATACTGGAGAATGCGGCCCTTTTTCAGGTGCCGGAAGCCGCAGACAGATTTTATTTTTTCAATCCCTTTTCTGTGGAAATACTGAGAAGCGTCATCGGACGCATCCGGGAATCCTGGTATGAAAAAACAAGAGAAATGCTACTGTTTTTCTATTATCCATCTGACGAATATATTTCATATCTGATGACCGTAGAGGAACTGGAATTCCTGGACGAGATCGACTGTCAGGATCTTTTCGACGGAAAAAATCCCAGGGAGAGGATATTGGTATTTCAGATGGGAGAGGAGTAAAAACAACATGATAAAACTGATTGCAACAGACGTAGACGGAACTCTTGTAAAAGACGGGACCATGACTATCAATCCGGAATATATGACAGTGATCCGGAAGCTGACTGAGCTGGGAATCACCTTTGTGGTGTGTTCCGGGCGGCAGTATGACAGTGAGAGGAAGCTGTTTGAGCCGGTGAAGGATCTGGTGTATTTTGTGTCAGATGGCGGTACGGTGATCCGGAAGAATGATAAGATACTGAAGGTACATACACTTCCGGATGAGGTTTGGAAACGCATGCACTATATGGTGAAAGAAAAAATGCCGGAATGTGACTGCTTTATTGCCACACCGGAGTGCTGCTATGCGGAGAATGAGAATGGAAGGATGTTCCGGTGGCTGCGGGATTCCTATGGTTATGATATGAGAAAAGTGGATGATCTTTCTTCTCTTCAGGGAAAACAGGTGCTGAAATTCTCTGTCTATCACCCGGAACGGTGCGAGGAGCTTTGTGCCCCGTATTTTACACCGGCATGGAGGGATAAGGTAACGCTGGCGGCTGCCGGAAAAGAATGGATGGACAGTACACCGCCGGAAGGCGAAAAAAGTACAGCTGTCGAATTTATCCAGAAACAGTTAGGAATTTCTCCGGAGGAAACCTGTACATTTGGAGATAACCTCAACGATATCGCCATGCTTCAGAAAGCGGGAAGGAGCTATGCGGTAGCCAATGCCAGAGCGGAAGTGCAGGCAGCAGCCAGGGAAGTATGTCCGTCATACAGTGAAGATGGAGTCTTACAGATCCTGAAAGGGATTGTTTCTGAAAGCAGAAAATAATAAAGATATATAAAATATGTGCTTTCGGTAAAGAAAAGTCACCGGCCAGGGGTTGACTTTTAAAAACAATTCTGTTAAATTGAAAAAAATTGAAAATTTTAATTCCATGAGGGAGTAGTTCGCACGTAAGTGTGATTTGTCAACAGACCCGGTTTTTTCTGAAAAACCTGGCAAATCTTAAAGAATGAGACTCATGTATGCTTTGTTATATTTTATTGCAGCAGGGCATACATGGGTCTTTTTTATGTAACAAAAGAATGCCGGAAAGAATTTTTTCAGCAGGGCGGGCGACAATGAATCTCCGGGTTATGGGAAATAAAAAAAGAAAGTGAGAAGAAAAATGGAAAATCTGGTAAACAGTTCACCGCTGATCCTTGTGTTAGTTTTTCTTGTGATCGGCTTTGTGTTCCTGATGAAGGGTGCGGATTTCTTTGTAGAAGGAAGCTCCAGTATCGCAAAAAGGCTGAAGGTGCCGCCGATCATCATCGGCCTTACTATTGTGGCAATGGGAACATCATTGCCGGAAACTGCAGTCAGCGTTACAGCGTCACTGGTCAATAACAATGAGCTTGCGGTCAGCAATGTGGTAGGTTCCAATATTTTTAATCTGATGGTAGTTGTTGGAGTCTGTTCCATCCTGACGCCGATCCTGGTACAGAAGGAAACCATCCGGAGGGATATTCCGTTTTCCATGATCTGTGCGCTCCTTCTTCTGGGGCTGGGGATCCTGGCAGCAGGAGATACGATCGGAATGAGACTTGGTCATCTGGATGGAATGATCCTGCTGGGATTTTTTGCAGGCTATATTGTGGTAATGATCCAAAGTGCCATGAAGGCCAGGGCAGCAGAAAAAAATGTGGACATGGAAGGAATGGAAGAGCTGGAAGAAGAAATCGGCATCCTTTCCTGGCCGAAGAGCATCCTTTTTATTGTGGGAGGCGCACTTGCCATTGCCTTTGGCGGAGATCTTACGGTGGATGCTGCCAGCCGCATTGCCATTGATCTTGGAATGAGCCAGACACTGGTGGGACTGACCATTGTTTCCATCGGAACTTCCCTTCCGGAGCTGGTGACTTCCGTGGTTGCAGCCAGAAAGAACGAAGTGGATATGGCTGTGGGAAATGCGGTAGGCTCCAATATTTTCAATATCCTGATGGTTCTCGGAGTTGCATCTGCCATCAATCCGGTGGCACTGATCCGGGAAAATATTATTGATATTGTCATACTTATCGTGTTCTCGCTGATCGTGTGGATCTATGCGGCCACAAAGCAGAGGATCAGCCGGAAAGAGGGAATTTCCATGGTGTGTATGTACCTGATCTATGCAGGGTATATTATCTGGAGATAGCTGCTGTGGGCATGCAGCTGGTCCGACGTGGACAATAGTATCGTATAGGGTTTATATCAATGCAATTTATAAGAAAAGCTCCAACCGTATCAATATCGGGATACAGTTGGAGCTTTTCTGCAATTATGCTCATTTGCACTCAGAAGAGAAAGCTTTTTTTGAGGATTCTTCTGAAGCGCTCTTCTGATGCGGGGTCATATCATCACTGTCCGTCATCAGATATTTGCGGACGGCAAAAAGAATGGCGATACCGATGATCCCGATCAGTGTCTGTACAGGATCGAGATGTTCCACGACCATCTGCCTTGCTGTTGCAAAAAGCAGGACTTCGACAACAGTCTGGGCGGAATGGCGGCAAAGCATTTTTACAAACTCCACACCGACTACAAGGGACAGTGCCTGTGACAGGAAACTGGTAAAAAAGCTGGTGTCCATATCCATGATGGAGGTACCGGCAGTTGTAAGGATCAGACGCAGTCCGGACAGTGCGATCACGATAATGATCACGATGGATAATGCGATTTCTGTGTAACGGGCTGTGTTGTAGATCAGTTCGTTAAAATGCTTGCGGATATTGTGGTTAACGGCGGTTCTGTCTTTCATGAGAAGTTATCCTTTCTTTTTCGCAGAAGCGGGATGATCGATAAAGCGGGTCGCAAAATAGCCGAATACGCAGGTGATGACCACCATACATGGCAAAAACAGCCAGAAGCGCTGCTGGCTCATGGTGTTGAACCATGGAGCATTGGCTTGCAGGATCATGATGATGGGCATATGCCACAGATAGATCCCGTACTGGTTCCGGGCTACGAAGTACAGCGGACGCAGAAACCTGAAATCCATTTCCGGCAGGAGGGAGAAGCCCACAAGCAGTATACTGAGCAGGACCGCCAGGATGGAATGGGCGGGATAACCGGAGGGAGCAGTGCCATAAAGCCCGTGACTGTGATAATAAAAGATCCATACCAGGATCAGTGCGGTGCTTGCAATAGAAACTGGAAGTCCAAGCTTCAGCCGGTAATCCTGCATACGATTTCCGGTCTGCTTCCAGAAAGCGGCAGCAGCCATTCCCAGCACGAAATTATCCAGCGCAGAGAATACCTGACGCTCGTATACAAAATATACAGAGTTATCCGAAATCCCGGAATTGTGGAGATAGCGGACAACGGCGAACCGGCAGATAACAGTGAAAACAATGGATACAATGGCAGATACAAGCCAGTTTTTCCGGACAGCCTTATAAAGGAACGGGGCGATCAGATAAAACTGAAAGATCACGCCCATCGTCCACAGCGCACCATTGATGGAACCATGAGTCACCGGGGAAAAGTTCTCCGTGAACGTATAGTACGCAAGGATATGCCGAAGTCCCTCATTGCTGAACATCTGCGTGGACATAAAGATCAGAAGGACCGTGATACATACATAATACTGGGGCATAATGCGGATGCAGCGCTTTTTCATAAAAGCCCGCCAGCCGGGGAGACAGCCTCGCGCCTCCGAAGAAGAAAGGGAAAGATAAATCCCATATCCGCTTAACAGGAAAAACAGTGTAACTCCTACTTCACCTCCAAGAGTCAGAAGTGTGTGGATGGCTGTATGCGACTGCCATGGCTGCCCGGACAGAACGTAGCAGTGATACAGCATAATGTAGAGGATCGCCCCAGCACGGAGCAGATCGATATTTTTGATACGCTTCATAAATAAATCCTTTCCTGAAAAAAATAAGTCTGCCCCATGACTGAAACAGGCAGACAGAGATAGGTTCAGTATAGCATGAACGAGGGAGATTGGAAAGCTGTCGGAGGGAAAATTTACTATTGCAAAAACGAACACAAGTTCGTATAATGGAAAATATAAGAAACGAACATATATTCGAAAAAAGAGGAGCGTGAGAAGTGGTGGACATCGAAGAAAGAACACCCGACAGAAAAGCAATACGAGTACATTGCCCGAGTTGCTCCAACAGCAGATTGTTCGATTTGACAGGTGACTGTTCCGGAATCCTCCGGATCAAATGTCCCAGATGCAGAAAAGAGGTGGAGATACAGCTGGCACATTGCAATGAACAGCAATACAGAAGGCAGATCTTTTATTACAGAACACATAAGAGATAAGAAAACCACATAAAAACTGAGTGAGAAGCCGGCCGGCAACTGTAGATTGCGTAAGAGCCAGACTCAAAGCCAGGAAATACTTCCCTGATTTTAATATCAGGGGTGTTTTCCTGGCTTTTTTCTTTATAAGGGGGAAAAGAAAATGAAGAATGAAGAGCAGAAATTATATCAGATCGGAGAATATGTCCGTATATGTCGGAAAAAAGGCGGGTACAGTCAGGAAGAACTGGCGGAAGGCGTAGATGTATCCAAGATGACGATCTCCAGAATCGAAAATGGAGAAAATGCCATGAGTATCCTGCTGTTTTTTCAGATCGTCAGTTTTCTGGATATTTCGGAAGAAGAAGTTATCAGACTGTTCAGAAACTGTGATAAAGAGTGCAGGGAAGCACAGGGATGGAGATAAAAATATTCGATTCTACATATATGTTACGAAAAATAACATATATGTAATTTAAAAACAAACAGATGTTCGATATTATATAAAGCGTGAAACATATGTTTTTGACTACAGAGCGTAAAGTGAAGGCCAGCTTTACCGGAGATGAAAGAAGGTGGCAAACGAATGAAGATCAAACGAAAGATCAGATTTCCAAGAGATGTACTGATCCGGATGACAGTGCTTATGATCGCACTGACGAATCAAATCCTGGAACTGACAGGCAGAAATCCACTCCCATTTTCAGAAGAAGAGTGGTATCAGATCCTGAGCGGAATGGTAACAGTTATGACTGCTTTATGGATCTGGCTCAAAAATGAAAAGAAAGAAGGAAAGAAATAATGGAAGATAAGAAAAGACGGGAAATAAAAGAAGAAAGAACCGCAGCATCCAAACTGTTTGAGAATGAGGATCATTCTTTTACGAAAGAAATCTATCTGGATGATGTCCATTATCAGGACGAAGAGGGAATCTGGCAGGAAATGGATGATACCCTGACAGAGGAAATGGATGAAGACACAGAAGCAGATCAGGAAGAAAATATGGCAGAAGAATACGCAGCCAGCGAGAGGGCAGAGAAGGATTTTGCCAACAGAAAAGGCAAATGGAAAGTCGTATTTCGTAAGCATTCCAGAAAGCAGGGGACGGTATCTGTTACCAAAGATGCATATAAGATTAGCTGGGCACTGGAAAACGCAGAAAAAGTAAAGGCGGAAGAAACCGGAACGAATGCAGTTCTTTATCCGGATATCCTTCCGGGAACAGACAGCCGTTTCTGTGTAAGAGGAAAGAGCATAAAAGAAGATATCATCCTGAAAACACCGGAAGCAATCGGTTCTTTTACATGGCTCTATCATACCAAAAAACTTCATCCGGTAGCAGGAAATTCCTGCGTAAGATTTGTAAATGATGCAGAGGAAGAGATTTTTGCTGTTGCGGCGCCGTTTATGACAGATTCCGCAGGAAAAAGATCAGAAAATATCGGAATCGAACTTCTGGATGAAGGAAAAAAAGACCGTTGTGCGATCCGGATCACACCGGATGAAGAATGGCTGAAAGATCCGGAAAGAGTTTATCCGGTTATTGTCGATCCGATTACGACAACATCAAAAGACGTGAAGGAAATTATTGATGCATGTGTAGATTCACAGGATGCAGCGGGTACTGATCGTGAAGGGATGTATTTAAAAACCAGAGGTGGTGATATTATTCAGAGAAGTTATCTGAAATTTAAACTGCCGATGATCAAAACCGGAGATATGGTAATCAATGCACGCATGCTGATGGTGTCTCTTGCAAAAGATGGAAAAGAAAGAACTGTTCAGGTTCATCGTGTACTGCAGGATTGGGATTCTGCCAATCTTACGTGGATGAACAAGCCTATGTATTCGGAAACAGTTGAAGATATATGTAAGTTTACCGGAGATGAACAGAAATATATCAGCCTTGATATTACACGGCTTGTGAAGGAATGGTATCAAAATGGACGTAACTATGGTGTATTACTTAGGGACAGTTATGAACTTTCGGGATATACAGCGTATCTTTCATCAGATTGCGACAGTGATTATACGAATATGCGTCCGAGAATCGACATTTCCTACGTAAACTACTCCGGTCTTGAGGACTACTGGACATATCATAGCCAGGAAGCAGGACGTGCAGGCACCGTGTACGTGAATGACTACAACGGAAATGTGATCATGCAGCATAATACAATGGAAACAGGCGGCTCACTGATGCCGATGGGGCTGACACAGGTATACAACAGCAATGATAAAGACACCGATATCGGTTACGGATATGGAGTCCGTCTGAATTATCATCAGACGATCCGGAAAATCACTATTGCAGGAACGGAGTATTATAAACATACAGATGGAGATGGTACAGTCCACTATTTTGTATATGACAGTACAAAAAAGAAATGGAAAGAGGAAACCGGCTTGGATCTGGAACTGATACTGAAAACCGGAGATTCCGATATTGCCTATGTGATCAAAGATAAAGAAGAAAACTGCCTGAACTTCATGACAGCAGGATATTTACGCTCTATTTCAGACCGACATGGAAATACACTTAGCCTGAAATATACCAACCTGCGTATTGCATCCATCGCAGACGGTGCAGGCCGTGTGACAACACTAACTTATGATACGGACAGTGCAGGAAAAGCAAATCATCTGATAAAGGTAACAGGACCAGATCAGAAAAGCAAGACGTTTGCATATACCAACGGATGTCTTACATCGATCACAGATATTGATAATTCCAAGACCACATATACCTATACAACAACCCGTCTGCTCCAGAAGATCCGTAATGTTGATGAAAGTGAAGTGCATTACGACTATTACAGCCAGAATCCTTACAGAGTAAAAAAGATAACTGAGTACGGAAGAGGAAGTAAAGAAGGAAACAGCCTGCGGCTTACCTATGGATACAACAGCACAAAATTTACAGATCGAAAAAACAGAAGTGAAATCTTCCGATTTGACAATTCAGGAAACCTTCTGCATGTGCATGATGGATTTGGCCATGCGGCAAGTGCAAGATACAGCAAGGATAAAAATTACACCAACCGTCTGCAGAATGAAACAAAACTTCAGTCAAATATCATCCAGCTGCTGAAGGATCCGATCATTCAGGCAAAGACACTTGGCTGGAAATCCTATGTATCCGATGAAAAAAATATCAAAGCATCGGTCAATACCGACAGTCAGAATGTAAAAACAGGGACAAGATCCCTTCAGCTTACCAGCGAGGTAAGTAATCAGTTCTGCAGCTGGTATCAGGAAGTTTCGCTGAGAAAAGGTGCGACCTATACATTCTCCATGTATATGAAAGCTGTCATAAGTGAGATTGGGGAAAATGGAAGATGTTTTGCACGAGTTGAATATCATGATAAAGATGGAAAAAATGTCTATGCGGTAAGTGAAGGAATCCGAAAGAGTACCGGTGGGTTTATACGTCAGAAGGCAACATTCAAGGTACCGGAAGATGCGGCCGATACAAAAGTAAGAGTATTTTTATACATGTATCGGGTAAAAGGAACAGTTTATGGAGACATGGCACAGCTGGAGTGCGGAACAACTGCAAACCGCTGCAATCTGATAGATAATGGAGATTTTTACTTTGGGAGTACGCAGGGCTTTACCGGCTCGGGAACCACGCTTGCAGATGAACTGACAACAGTGGGAACCAGCGTATATATTCCTGTCAGATATGCAATGATGGTGATCACAGATTTTGCGGATGTTTATACAACACCAAAGGTGTCTGCAGAAACAAAGATCACAAGTATCTTCAAGAATGAATGTGTGGTGGCAATGGCATTTCTGAAAGATGCCAGTGGAAATCTCTGGTACTATGTGAAAACAAGGAACGGGCAGAAAGGATATGTCAGATCAGAGTCTCTGTGTATTTATATGCCGGGAGGAAGCGCCAGCAATTCCGCATGTACTGCAGTTGAGAATGCCATTCTCCGCTCCGCCCCATCTGCATCAGCAATACCGGTACAGGAAGGGATTGAAAAAAATACCTGTTTGGCATTACGCTCATCTGTAAAAGATTCCAGTGGAAACAAGTGGTATGAAGCAGGACTGGATATTGACGGAAAAAGATATTATGGCTATATTTCCGCAGATTCTGTAGTAAGACTGGCAACAAACACGCCGTATGGTTACACATATGCACCGGTGAACTGCTATACGACTCCATCTACAGTCAGTGGGCTGGTAACACTTCCCAAAGATAAAAGAATCCGTATACGGGGAACAGTTACAAAGAATAACGGAGAAGTATGGTATGCGTTTATGCCTGAAAATACAGAAGAAAAAAAGTTTGCTTATATCCTAAATACAGCTCTTACGATATCCAAAGCTCCGGTAACAGACCGTGAAGCAACGGCCAAAGTAAATGAAAGGGTGCCGGGACTTGACAATCATATTTTCAAATTTGTTGGAGATTATGAAAGTGAAAAACGTCTGGTCAAAAAACTGGATCTCACAGGAAAAAAAGGCGATACCTACATGGTGAATGCCTGGGGATTCGGAACAACACTTCCGGAATCTTCTGTGGATAAAGGTCGCAGGTTTGGTGTGGAAGTTGTATTTATATCTGCAGATGGAAAGACAAAAGATACACACTACAGTAATTTCAGTCCGGATATTCTGGACTGGCAGTTCCTGAGTGATGTGTACGTGGCAAAAAATGATTATGCAAGTATTCAGGTAGCGTATACATACTGCCATAATGCCAATCATGCGTTTGTAGATGGCATTGCGTTATTCCGGGAGGAGTTCGGACAGACATATACTTATGATGCAGAAAATAATCTCATTTCTGTTACAGATGCTCAGAAGAATCGGCAGAAATTTGAGTACAATGCGACTGGTGATGTAACCGGGATCACAGACCCGAAAGGAAATAATTTTAAGTATGAGTATGATGCAAAACGTCGTCTGCGAACCGCAACTTCTGCCGAAAGAGTCAGATACCGTCTGAAATATGACACAAAAGGAAACATTGTGGAAAGTGGCTGTATTGCTGCGTCAGATACCACAGAGACAAAGGGCACCTGGGTGGCCCGTAAATTCACAGAGAAGAAAAATCATGTAGCAGGCGTTACGGATACAGAGGGAAATACCGTATCCTATGAGTGGGATGAAACTACAGATCTGCTGAAATCACTTATAGATGGAAGAGGAAATAAGATTTCCTACAGATACGATGCCGCACAGCGTCTCAGTGCAGTAAGCCAGAAAGTAACAATTGGAAATGTACAGAAAACAGTGACCAATGCGTATACCTACAAAAATGACAGACTTGCGTCCATCAGCCATAATGGATTTGCCTACGGATTTACCTATGATGCATTTGGAAATATGCTGCGAGCTTCTATTGATAAAAAAGAAACGGATGCAGAATATTCTCATGAACTTGTCAGATATGAATATGAAGAGAAAAACGGAAATCTTGCAAAGACCATTTACAGCAATGGAGATTATATCCGCTACGAGTATGACAGTATGGATCGTATCCAGATGAGCTATTATCACAGTGCCAGTGCGTCTGCAGAAAAAAGAATGAATCATTATGTGTATGACCGAAGCGGAAATCTTGCAAAAGTACAGGCATACCTGGCTGGAAAAACCTATGATCTGGAATATGATTTCCTGGACAGGCTGATGCGTGTTACAGATGAATCCGGACAGAGATACCAGTATTTCTATGATGCAAATAATAACATGACAGAGCTTCGCGTATATTCTGATGAATATGGAACAAAAACAAATTACAGCTATGATAAAGACAGCAGAGAAACAAAAACAAAGATCATGAGCGGAAAAGAGAGAACCGTTACTTATGATTCCTGTGGAAGAGTTGCAAAAACAGAGTGGAATACCACAAATCCTTTAACTCTGACATATGGATATTATTCTCCGGATAAACAGGTCGGTACACTTCCAAGAAAAATAACGGTAGGTTCCAGAACCCTGAGTTATACTTATGATGCAAACGGAAATATCACGGCGATCACAGATACCAAAGGTTCCAGTACAGTAAAAGAATCCTATATATACGATGAGCTGAACCGTCTGATCCGGGAAAACAGCCAGACGCAGAAGAAGACATTCACCTATGAGTATGATCTGGGTGGAAATCTTGTAAAAGTATGTGAGTATCCATATACAACAGGAACGCTTCCAACAAAACCATCTGCAACAGAAACCGGAACCTTCGGACAGGTATGGCGGGATAAACTGATGAAGTGGAATGGTGTAGTCATGCAGTATGATTCAATTGGAAATATGACCAAAAAAGGAAATACTACATTTACCTGGACACAGGGAAGAAAGCTGGAGTCTGTCAATAACGGGAAAAAGATCCGATACTATTATGACCATGCCGGAAATCGAGTAAAGAAAACCGTTGATAATGTAACAACCGAATACTGCATGGCAGGAGATCTTCTGGTAACAGAAAAAGGTGAGGGACGCCGAATCTGGTATTACTATGATTCCGCAGCAAATCCTGTTTCAATGCGAGTGTCAGGAAAAGACTATTTTTACGTAAGAAATCTCCAGAATGATGTCATTGCACTGATTGACGACACCGGAGAGACTGTAGTAGAATACAAGTATAACAGCTGGGGAAAAATCCTGAGCATCACCGGCAGCAAAGCCGGCACCATCGGAAAAATCAACCCGTTCCGCTACAGAGGCTACTACTACGATGAAGAAACCGGAATGTACTATCTGAAGAACCGGTATTATGATCCGGAGATCCGGAGATTTATCAGTGCGGATTCGTATATTTCCGGATTTAACAGCACAATGTGCAATGTATTCTGTTATTGTGGAAATAATCCGGTATCTAATAGCGACCCAGAGGGAACTTTCTTTAAAAAGATAGTGCATTTTTTAAAATCTAAATGGAAAAAAACGAAGAAAGCGGTTGCTAAGGTATATAATTTTGTAAGGGAACATGTTGCAACATTTGTTGGAACAGAAAGTTATCAGACCAGTAAAGTAGATGAAGTTTTAGTAGATGGAGTGGTTAAAGTTACTCAGACCATATCGACGCGTAATACTTCTCACAACTCAGAAATGGTAACGGTATATGCAAATCATGTTAATGGTAAGAGTTTTGAATGGGGTTATTCTATGGATGTAGGTGTTGTACACTCAGGCACTTCTATTAATCAGGGGACATTAACCCAAAGTTTAAGTATAGGAAAAAAGAAAACTATAGGAGGTAGTGTGGGTCTTAACAATAAAGGGTCTCTTATAGTGGCAACAGATTATACAGTTACATCCGATAAAAGTGAAACAACAACTGAAATATCAGTAGAAATTTCATGGATGGTTCTGGCAGCGGCATTAGGGTGCTTACTTATACCTGAATTAATGGTGGCAATGCCTGCCTTTGTAAAATTTATGGCTTAATAATTAGCAAAAAGGCTACTATTCAATTGGATTATAGTAGCCTTTTGAGAAAGGAATCATATGGCGAATCTGATATTGAGCATTTTCGAAAGAGTTATAACAATATTAATGTTTATTGCATTGGCAGTTGCTCTCGTATGCAAGAAAAAATCTAAAAAGGTACCGCTTTTTATCATCAGACCAATTTTTCTGGTTGGTTTGTTATTTATTATGTTTCAGGCAGTATTTGTGCAGCGAAATTTTAGCTCGCTGGATAAAGCGATTCGGGCATATGATATTAAGGCGAAGCCAATAGCAACCTTGCAGGATGAGAAATCTACATATGTTATCATGGATGAAGATGGATCTATTGAAGGAAGAATTTTTCCAAAAAATGGAAAGAAATGGAAATTGCCGGATTCAGCATTTTTCAGAAAAAGTATGAGCTATCCTTCAGAAGATGCCAATATTGATATGAGATCAATAGAAATACATGGAGCATGGTATATTGTAATACTCCCACATTATCTTATGGGGGAGAATTCTATAGATGAGGTTCACGATTCGGCTGGAACAGAATTTTTAAAAACGGAATATGAGAATATAACGGTATATTATGGATATCTGAAAACGAAACCAGATGATTACTGGATTTCTGTAGATGGAGATAAAGTAGCGATCAATCTGTGAAGCGTCAAGATTGTAGGAAAAGGAGAACATAAAAATGAATATTTCACTGTCTAACTGGTGGTCGTGGGGAATCTTATTGCTGTTGCTCATGATAGTGGCAGTTGTGGATTCCAGGAAAAGAATCCCACGAAAAATATCCATATTTATACTGGTTCCGGTTTTGTCTGTGGTCATCATATTTATGATGTCCGAAAATAACAAAGAGGCTGAACAAAGTTTCCATACACTTGAGGAAGCAGTAACAGCCTATGATGATCGGTCAGATGTCGTGGCGACATTGCGAGGAAAAACTTCAGCATTGGTTATTATGGATGATGGAGATGTGATGGACTCACAGATTTTTGAAAAAACAGAAAGCGGCTGGAAACTTCCGGAAGATTCAGAGTTTCAGGACACAAAGCGTTTTACAGGAGACAGGATTATAGTCGACGTATCTACCGTAGCAGTTGATGGGGAATGGTATGTTGTGGTGTCACCATATCCGGGAATAAAATCTCCCATAACGAATGTATACGATTCGGAAGGAACAGAATTTTCCGAAGCAAAAGGAAGCGAAAACGTTTACTATGGATATCTGAAAAAATACCCAGAGGACTACTGGGTTTCTGCAAATGGACAGAAGATGGTTCCAATCGGGTTTTTGAAGGATTGGGTCAGAACTGGATGGAAAATAATAAGTAGTCATTAAAATAATAGATATCATAAAACAAAAGATTATTGGATTTCTATAAATGGGGAGAAGATATCGCTTGAGTGAAAAAACAAAACGTTTTTTTCTAATAACATTACTTCTGACACCAGCTTGCTACCAGATCATGCCGGAGATCAGAATGGCATTAGTATTGGCGGCAATGGGAGAAGCTGTATTATCGGCAGATAGAATTTGGGCAAGAAATGAAAGGTTTCCTTTTGCAAATTTATATGATGACAGGAATCCTCTGTATGTACGAAAAATGATGAAGAAGAGGAAATGGCTTTCTGGGATAAATGGATATTTTGTAGTACAGATTTGGCTTTTGAGTTATGTTCTTCTGATGACAGCAGGGTTCATTTCTGATCATATAATACATAGAAGATATCAGGAAATCAGACTGGAATTTTTCTGGATTTACTGGGGAATAATAATGAGTCTTGGTGTAGTGGAGGCATATTATATCCACATTTATAAGAAAAGTTTCTGCTATCCGAGAAATAAAAAAGGTATCTGGATGCCATTCAGCTTTATCGGATATGAAATGCAGGGACTGGCAGGAAGGATACTGCCTGATCCAACAGAAGAAATGGAGAAAAATCAGCCTCTGGTGTTCGAAGAATGTCTTTTTAAAAGCGGATATGCTAAAAAAGCAAATTATATATTAAAAGAGAATGACCAAATCTGTTTTTATCAGAAAAGAAAAAATCAACAGGTAAACTTATGGGCGATCATTGATATAGCAGATATGGAGAAAATGCATATCCAGCTTTTGAATGATGCATTTGAGATTTTCTGGTGTAATGAGCTGACCAGAGAAGAAAAAAAGAAAGATGTACGTTTTACATTTGTAATCCAGACTGAGAGAATCAATGATGCTATAGGCAGGATTTTTTATGACGGATCAGGAATACGAATGTATAAACATCGAAGTCGTATGGCTGTTTTGTATGAGAAAAAACATGACATCATAAAAATAAAATGTACGGACCGTAAGTCCAGATATAAAAATATTTACAGAGAAATGAGAGAAGAACTGAAGCGGGTGATCGGAAGACGTGATATAGATCTGTAGACTGTATGCAAAGGGGATGTGAAAAAATATGCTGATCAAAGTGATAAAACCAGTTGTATATCTGGTAATTATTATTAATCTGGTGATCGCTATTTCTTATAAAAGAAAATCAAAAAAGACACCAGTTAAGGTTGTTGCGTCAATTGTTATATTAGGAATCGGACTCTTTGTTTGCGATACAGTGTATACTCACCGAAGTTTCAGTTCTGTGGAGAAAGCCGTGGAAGCATATGGTGATAATGCTGAGATCATCCGTATTCTGCAGGGAGAAAATTCTACATATGTTATCATGGATAACGAAGGAACAGTAGAGGGGAAGATTTTTCCGGAAAGTTCTGGGAAATGGAAATTGCCGGATTCTATATTTTATGGTACAGGCAGAGAGTATCAAGATGTAAAGATAAATATCGATATGTCAACGATAGAAATCAATGGGGAATGGTATGTACTGGTAACACCGAATGATGATAATTACGTAGTAGCCGATGTGAAGGATTCTGTAGGAACAGAATTTCTGGAAGCAGAAAATAACAAAAATGAAAAGATATGTTATGGATACATGGAACACAAACCGAAAGATTACTGGATTTCTGTAAATGGGGAGAAGATATCGCTTAATTAAAAGAATATATATTAGAAAAGAAAGAGGTAATTATACAGAAAAATGATCGACGTGTTGAGCAAATCAATTTATTTGTGTGTATATGTCCTGATGTTTACTGGATTACTGAAATCTTTTTATTTCTATTTGGCGCCGGTCGGTGTAATGGAAATTTTGGCGGTTCTGGTAAGCCTGATGATCTCAAATATTCTATTTATTCCTACAGTTATTATACCGTCAAGATGGAAAACCCCTTATAATGTGCCGGATAGTTATAACTGTCAGAATCCATTTTATGTACACGGTATGTTAAATGACAAAAAGGAATCGAAATATGCTCTTCCTATCAGGAAAAACGGAAAGTTAAAAAGTTTTTTGTTTTTGCGAAAAATAATGATTCTGTGGCTGGGAGTGTATTTTACATATCTGGGGATGCAGTATTTAAATCCAGATATAAATAGTACAGTGATAGAAATCCTTCTGAATATCTCGCTGGCTTTTATGATCATGGCAAGATCATGCATGTGGATATTTTATGTGAAATTTTATAAAAAGAATTATAAATATCCAACAGATAAAGAAGGAAATTGGGCGCCATTCAGTTTTCTGTGCCAGAATATCAATATGTATTATGAAAATCCGGTGTGTTACAGGGATTTACAGACACATTCTGATGTAATGGAAAAAGGTTTTGGAATTTATCAGTATATAAATACGTATAAAGCTCCTCGAAATGGAAAAACTTTTTTCTACAGATATGACAAAACAGATGAGATACATATTCTGGCATATGTAAAAACAGATCTGTTTCAGGAAGCAGATATCGGAAAATTAAATAAAGCTTTTGTAGAATTTTGGAAGCAATATATCAAAACAGAAGAGGAAAAAAAGAAAATATATTTTTCCTTTGTGATGGAAGTAGAAGATGATAATCGTGTTCTGAAGAGCATTGTACGGAATAATTCAGGGATAATGATGTATAAAAGACGATACCGTCTTGGAGCGGTATATAACCGTTATTATAATCGCCTGGAAATCCTTCCGTTATATAGATATTCGAGATATAAAAAACAATATGAGAAAATGAAAAAAGATCTGTTGGATTGTCTGGGCATATCGGATGTTGTACAGGCCTGATGACTAGGGGGGATCATAATAAACCGAAAAAGAAAAAATAATATACCTGAAAAAATTTTATTATTTTGTATTTTATTCTTGTCATATCGTTGGATTTTTGAAGATGATAGATTCACATTTGGAGTAGCCTTTTGGGGATATTTGGCATTGACTGGATGGGTATTCAGATGTGGCGAAACACCGGATCAGGATATTTCTTCGGAAAGTGTAGATGAAAATCCTCTATATGTTTATGGGATGATGAGAAAAAATCGAAAATGGCTTTCCGGAATCAGAGGGTGTTTTCTGTTTCAAATGTTGCTTTTGACAGATGTTTTTTTTGCAGCAGTATATTCCTGTTGGAAATGTTGGACGAATAGCAGTGGGAATGATGCGATTGAAAAAGCGTTATTACCACTGTATATTTTAATGACAGCGGGGTATGTTCAATTTTTGAAGCATAGTGCTAGGATTCATGCAAGAAGCTACAGGTATATAGAGAATAAAAAAGAAATCTGGATGCCATTCAGTTTTATTTGTTACAAATATGAGAAGTTAATAGATATCAAAATAACTTTTCCAGAAGAGGTCGAAGAACGAAACGTTGTATTTGAAAAAGGGCTTTTACATAACCAGTACCAAAAAAAGTCAGAATATGAACTGGACGAAAAAGGAAAAGTAAGTTTTTTCAAGAAAAATAGAAATAATCAGGTGAATATCTGGGCGCTTATAGATATTACAGATATGGATAGAAATGATGTTTTGTTGTTAAATGATAAATTTGCAGAGTTCTGGATCAATGAGATGAGCAGAGAAGAAAAAAAGAAGGATATTCGTTTTACATTTGTAATCCAGGTAGATGAAATGAATGATTATCTGCAGGAAATTTTTTATGAAAGCCAGGGAATCTTTATGGATAAGCACAGAAGCCGGCTGCCTGTATTATATATACGCAAACACGATATCCTGAAAGTAAAATGGGCTGATAATGATTCAAAATATATAAGTATCAATAAGGAAATGAGAAAAGAGTTAAAGAAAATATATGATGATTCGGAGATAGAATCCATTAATAGCTGAAGAAAGGAATCATATGGCGAATCTGATATTGAGCATTTTCGAAAGAGTTATAACAATATTAATGTTTATTGCATTGGCAGTTGCTCTCGTATGCAAGAAAAAATCTAAAAAAGTACCGCTTTTTATTCGGCCACAACCGAGTCAGTCATGACCGAATAAAAAATATGTACATATCTACTCCTTAAACCTGCAAAGTGCCTTCTGCTGTGCTCCATAAATGGAGTGATTTCCATTGACCAGATAAGCGAGGATGCATACCAGGATAAGGGGGATGGTGTTTCGGGTGCCGAAGACTTCCAGGCCGATGAGGATCGGGGCGATGAGGGTGTTGGTGGCGCTGCCGAATACTGCGGCGTAGCCAAGTGCCCCGCAGATAATGGGAGGGATCCCGAGGATGGAACCTAGGACGACTCCAAGGGAAGCGCCGATGGAGAACAGTGGTGTCACTTCGCCGCCTTGAAAACCGATGGCAAGTGTAAATACAGTAAACAGAAGCTTCAGAATCCAGTCATATCCGTAGATCGTTTCTCCGGCAAAGGAAGCGGAGATGAGATTGGTTCCAAGACCTGTGTAGCGTCCGCCATAGCTCACAAACAGCAGAGCTGCCAGTGGAATGGCCATGACACCGATGCGGATCAGCGGAGTTGAGATTTTTTCCCCGAATAATTTCTTTGCTTTCTGAAGAAGTACGGAAAAGCATCGTCCTGCGAGACCAAAGGCAAGTCCGAGAGCAATGAGAGAGATCATGCTTCGGAGATCGGTCACAGTCCAGGTGTCTTGGATATCCACAGCAAATTTTTCCAGTCCCAGGAAATGAGAGGTGAAGGAGGCTGTATATGCGGCGATAAGTGCCGGTAGCAGCGCATCGTACTCAAGATATCCGGCAACGATCACCTCCATGGCAAAAAATACAGCGGCCAGTGGCGTCTGGAACAGACCGCCAAAACCGGCAGCCATACCGGTGATCAGCATGACAGGCGTATTTTCCCGGATATGCAGCCTGCGTCCGGCCTCGTGGGAGAGTGTAGCACCGATCTGCACGGCAACACCTTCACGGCCGGCACTTCCTCCGAAGAGATGGGTGATCCAGGTGCCGAGCATTACCAGAGGGACAAGGGCCAGAGGAATCTGGTCCCTTTTTTTCTGCCCGGTTTCGAAGACCAGGGACATGCCCTTTAAGCTTAAGATGCTGAAATGATGATACATCCACACAATAAGAAGTCCGGCCAGATGCAGGAAGGGCAGCAGGCAGCGCCAGTGTGCGGTGCGAAAAGCAGAGATCGCCAGCAGGCCCCGGCCGAAGATAGTATCTACGATCCCGACGCAGATTCCCACGACCACTGCAAGGACAGCATATTTCAGCTGCAGGATCCGATGTTCTTTTTGGATAGTTTCTTTTGGCATAGTAACTCCTTTCAATCTCCCCGTTTTGAAAAATCCATCAAAAAAAGCTGGTAACCCCGTGCATTGCACAGAAGTCATCAGCTCATTGGCGGTTTCGATAAAGATCGGGGGAGAACTTCATTCCCTTTCTGCCTGAGAGTATAGCATCCGAGGCTGATATCGTCAATAGTCAGACGGAAATCCGGAGTATCTTATTTGTTACAGGTGTGCTATGATTAAACAAATCGGCAGGTTACGGTTGAAGCAGTAAAGCGTAATATGCTGCGACTAAGACCTGCACATATGAGAATGTAAAAATAACGGAGGAGACATCATGGAAGAACCAAGAATTGACAAAACAGTCTATACAGGAAGACCGGAGAACACCGAGGGCCGTCTGGAGAAGGAAATCGCAGTGTACGATTTTCTGGATAGTTTTGGGATTGAATATAAAAGAGCAGATCATGAAGCACTGATGACCATGGAGGCCTGCGAGGCAGTGGATCAGCTTCTGGGGGCGCAGATATGCAAAAATCTTTTTCTCTGCAACCGACAGAAAACGGATTTCTATCTGCTGCTGATGCCGGGAGAGAAGCCGTTTAAAACAAAATTTCTGTCCAAACAGATCGGAACAGCCAGACTTTCCTTTGCAGACGGAGAGCAGATGGAGGAATATCTGAACATTACCCCGGGGTCCTTAAGTCTGATGGGACTGATCTTTGATAAAGAAAAGAAGGTACACCTGGTGATCGATAAAGAAGTCCTGGATGAAGAATATTTCGGATGCCATCCGTGTATCAATACTTCCACTCTGTTGATGAAGACCAGTGATGTAAAAGAAAAAATCCTGCCGGCGCTGGGCCACGAATATCAGGTGGTCGAGCTGCCGACAGAATAGAAAATCAACGTATGGGTGTAAAGTCCTTTTTGTTGGACTCTGCTATGATGTAATGGGGGCGCTGCTTGACCTCCATATAGGTTTTGGCTATGTATTGTCCCATGATACCCAGGCAGAAAAGCTGCAGGCCGCCGATGAAGATGATGACACAGATGGTGGAAGCCCAGCCTGGGACCGGATCATCGAAGATCAGCTTTCGGACGATGATGGCTACCAGGACCAGAAAGGAAAAACCGGTCATGGTCGTTCCGAACCAGGAGGCGATGGTCAGCGGTACCTGAGAAAAATTGATGATGCCGCTGACGGCGTATTTAAACAGCTTCCAGAAGTTCCATTTGGTCTCACCGGCTACGCGTTCGATATTTTTGTAGGGGAGCCAGCAGGTGCGGAAACCGATCCAGCCGAAGATTCCCTTGGAGAAGCGGTTGTACTCACTCATGGAGACGATGGCATCCACCATACTGCGCTTCATCAGACGGAAGTCTCTGGCGCCGTCCACAATATCTGCATCCGAGATCTTATTGATCAGCTGATAAAATTTCCGGGCAAAAAAGCTCCGGATAGGTGGCTCTCCGTCACGGCTGACACGTCTGGTGGCAACGCTGTCATATTCTCCGGATTCCAGCTTCTCCAGCATTTCCGGGAGAAGGGACGGCGGATCCTGAAGATCAGCGTCCATTACTGCTACATAATCGCCGCCGGCATTGCAGAAGCCTGCATACATGGCAGCTTCCTTTCCGAAGTTTCTGGAAAAAGAAAGATAGATCACATGAGGATCCTTTTCGGAAAGCTCTTTTAAAATCTCAAGGGTTCTGTCTCTGGAACCGTCATTCACAAAGATCAGTTCATAATCACAGTTCATTTGCCTGAGGACAGAAGTGGCTTCCGGGTAAAAAAGCGGAAGGGATTCTTCCTCATTGAAGCATGGTATAATTAAAGAAATCATTTTTGGCCTCGTTTTCCAGATCATAAAAAATGATCATTTTGGCGGATATCTGTAGTCCGCCCTGGTTTCAGGTTGCTTTTGGATGGGTACTATCATATCATATTTGTCCGGAATCGGCTATAAAACAGGGGATTTTTTTCTTGCACCGCTGTTTTTTTGTGATAAACTGTAAAAAAAGATAAACAAGAGGTGTGATATGCTGGAAAAATTTAACAGCTTTATGGAGAAATGGATGGCTTTTGTGACGCCGGCCTGTCTGCTTACGGGGGTACTGTTTCCGGATATTGCAAAGCATGGCGTGCCCTATGTGACGTATGCTTTTGCATTTATGACCTTTATCGGTGCGCTGAAATCCAGGTTCCGTGATGTGGCAGATGTGTTTAAGCGGCCGCTTCCGCTAATCCTGATGCTGCTGATCCTTCATGTGCTGGGACCGGTGGCCGCCTGCGGTCTGGGACATCTTCTGTTCCCGGGCAATATGAATTATATCACAGGAATGGTGCTGGAATTTTCCGTACCTGCAGCGGTGATCAGTCTGATGTGGGTGTCCATTTATAATGGAAACAGTCCGCTGTCACTTTCGCTGGTTGTGATCGATACAATCCTGGCTCCCTTTCTGATCCCGGCAGTATTGAAGCTCCTGGTGGGCTCCAGCGTAAAAATGGATACTGTGGGAATGATGAAGGAGCTGGTTTTCATGATCGCTCTGCCGGCAGTCCTTGCCATGTGCCTTAATGAAGTCAGCCATGGAAAGGTTATGGAGACCTGGCCGAAAAAGCTGGCACCTTTTTCAAAAATGTGCCTGATCTTTGTGGTAACCTCCAATTCCTCCAAGGTTTCTCCTTATATGAAGCATCTTAACGGAGAACGGCTGGAGGTAGCAGCAGCGATCCTGGTCCTGGCAGCAGGGGGATATGCCATCGGCTGGATCATTGCCATTCTTACAAGACAGAACAAAGAGGCAACGGTTTCCATGATCTATGGTTCCGGAATGCGGAACATCAGCGCCGGTGCGGTGATCGCGGGAGCGTATTTTCCGGCGGAAACATTATTTCCGGTTATGATCGGAACGTTATTTCAGCAGATCCTGGCGGCTTTTTATGGAAGTATGATGCGCCGGGTCCAGACCGGACAGCAGGAAAGGGAGAAGGAGCATGGAGTTTCAGCATGAATTGATCATTCCCAATGAAGGATTTCCTTTTAAGCTTTTTCTTTTTGAAGGAAGAAACGGAAATTATGTAAGGGAAAAACACTGGCATACTTCGATCGAGATCTTTGCGGTGATGGAGGGGAGCCTTTATTTTTATATCGATGAGAACGAGTATCCTCTGAAGGCAGGGGAGTTTCTGATCATTAATTCCAATGAAGTACATTCTATTCAGGCGCCAGTACGTAATGAGACCATCGTACTGCAGATCCCGCTGAAGCAGTTTTCGGATTATTTTACCGCTCAGAGGTTCATCCGTTTTCGGAGCAGAAACGAAGAGTCTGAGGAAACAGACAGGCGGATGGTTTCTCTGATCCGGGAGATGTACCGGGTGTACGTATCCGGGGAAACGGGGTACGAATTCCGTATCAGGGCAGTGTTCTATGAAGTCCTTTATCTTATGGTTTCCGCATACAGGGAAACAGAGGTGGAGGAGAATGCGCTGAAGATCAGCCGCAGATTGGATGCTTTGTCAAAAATAACCACTTATATGCGGGAGCATTACAAGGAGGATCTCAGGCTTTCCGGACTTGCAGCCATGTTCGGATATTCCGATGCATATCTGTCAAGAATGTTCCGGAAATATGCGAAGGTCAATTTTAAGACATATTTACAGGATATCCGCATGGCATACGCCTATAAGGAGCTTTTGCATACAGATCATACCATCAGCTCTATCGCACTTGACAACGGGTTTGCAAGCAGCAGGGCTTTTTCCAGGGAATTTGTAAAGCGTTACGGGATCCTGCCGGGAAGAGTGGAGCGTCAGAATCATAAAAATGTCAAAAAAGTGCTATGAATGAGTCAAGAAAAGCGGCGAAAAGCATACCATGATGTGGTATGCTTTTTTCAGTTCAAAACGAAGATACAGAGAAGCTGTGAAACAGTAATTTTGTAAGGAGGGTTAAATCGTGAAAATTCAGAAAGTAACAGATCCGGCTTTCCGCAGATACGGAAAGGTTCTGGAGGGATACAATTTCGGTCCGCTTCTGAAGGAGATGAAGCATACACCGGTTCCGGAGGATGTGGTATATGTTCCGTCAGCAGAGGAGCTGGAAGCTCTCGATGTGGAAAAAGAGCTGAAAAACAGAGCGTTTGGTGGATTACCTGTCCAGATCGGATATTGTAATGGTCACAATAAAAAGCTGAATGCCCTGGAATATCATCGGAATTCCGAGATCAATGTAGCAGTGACAGATCTTGTACTGCTTATCGGACATCAGCAGGATATAGAAGAGGATCTTACATACGATACCTCAAAGGTGGAGGCATTTCTGGTACCGGCAGGAACTGGGATCGAGGTTTATGCCACAACGCTCCACTATGCACCGTGTCATGTGAATGAGAGTGGATTTCAGTGTGTAGTTGTTCTTCCGAGAGGAACCAACACAGAGATTGATTTTCCGATGTCAGGGGACGGAGAGGACGGTCTGATGACAGCCAGAAATAAATGGCTTATCGCTCATGAGGATGCGAAGATCGAAGGCGCATTCAACGGATTGAAGGGTGAAAATATCACACTTGACTGATTTTGGGTGAAGTGAATAGTTACAAACGAACAATAATATCACCGGTGGAAAATCTGCCGGATATAAAAAGGAGAATGAAGATTATGAACAACATGCCAGAAGTTAAGATCGGAATCGTTGCAGTCAGCAGAGATTGTTTTCCGGAAAGCCTTTCCGTAAACAGGAGAAAAGCTCTTGTAGACGCTTACACAAAGAAATACGATGCAAAGGATATCTACGAATGTCCGGTCTGTATCGTAGAGAGTGAGATCCATATGGTCCAGGCTCTGGAGGATATCAAAAAAGCAGGCTGTAACGCACTCTGTGTATATCTTGGAAACTTCGGACCGGAGATTTCTGAGACCCTTCTTGCAAAGCATTTCGAGGGACCGAAGATGTTTATCGCAGCAGCTGAGGAAACACAGGATAATCTCTGCCAGGGACGTGGAGATGCTTACTGCGGTATGCTGAATGCAAGCTACAACCTGCAGCTTCGTAATGTAAAAGCCTATATTCCGGAGTATCCGGTAGGTGATGCAGAGGACTGCGCGGATATGATCCATGAATTCCTTCCTATCGCAAGAGCGATCGAGGGATTGAGCAACCTGAAGATCATCAGCTTCGGACCGCGTCCTACAAACTTCCTTGCCTGCAATGCACCGATCAAACAGCTTTACAACCTTGGCGTTGAGATCGAGGAGAACTCAGAGCTGGATCTTTTCGAGGCATTCAACAAGCATGAAGGTGATGAAAGGATCCCGGCGATCGTAAAAGAGATGGAAGAAGAGCTTGGTGCGGGAAACAAGAAACCTGAGATCCTTCCGAAGCTTGCACAGTACGAGCTGACTCTGAAGGACTGGGTAAGAGATCACAAAGGATATCGTAAATATGTAACACTGACAGGAAAATGCTGGCCTGCATTCCAGACACAGTTTGGATTTGTTCCATGTTATGTAAACAGTCGTCTGACAGCACAGGGCATTCCAGTATCCTGTGAGGTTGATATCTATGGTACATTAAGTGAATTTATCGGACAGGTAGTAAGTGATGATATCGTTACACTTCTTGATATCAATAACTCCGTTCCGAAGGATATGTACAAAGAATCTATCGAAGGAAAATTCAACTATACGCTTCAGGATACCTTTATGGGATTCCATTGTGGAAACACAGCATCCAGCAAGCTGTCCTTCTGTGAGATGAAATATCAGATGATCATGGCAAGATCCCTTCCAATCGAGGTTACAAACGGAACTCTTGAGGGAGATATCAAGCCTGGAGATATCACCTTCTATCGTCTGCAGAGTACAGCGGACAACAAGCTTCGTGCATATATCGCACACGGCGAGGTTCTTCCGGTTGCAACACGTTCCTTCGGTGCTATCGGTGTATTTGCAATTCCGGAGATGGGACGTTTCTACCGTCACGTGCTGATCGAGGGAGGATTCCCGCATCACGGTGCTGTAGCATTCGGACATCACGGAAAAGCTCTCTTCGAGGTGTTCAAATACATTGGTGTACCGGTTGAAGAGATCGGTTACAATCAGCCGGCAGGCGTGAGATATCCGACAGAGAATCCTTGGAGATAATTAAAACAGGCAGGTAAGATCATCCGTACGTGCTGCCTGATACAAGCAAGTCCCCACTCGCTGCTTATTGCTTTTCGTAACCCCGCAGGGGACTTTCTTGATTTGGTTAAATACGATTCAGAAACCGCGGGCTCTCAGGCGTGCAGGCGCTGCGAACTGAGAGCTGCGGTTTCTGTATTTACAGGAGGAAAAATTACTATGTATTATATTGGCGTTGATCTTGGAACTTCCGCTGTAAAGCTTCTTCTTATGGAAGGATCCGGAAAGATCTGCAACATCGTATCAAAAGAATATCCGTTGTTCTTCCCCCATCCGGGCTGGTCTGAGCAGAATCCGGAGGACTGGTTCGCCCAGAGCATGGAAGGGATCAAAGAGCTCACAGAAGGAATTGACCGCAAAGAAGTAGCAGGAATCGGTTTTGGCGGCCAGATGCACGGTCTTGTAACTCTGGATAAAGATGACAATGTGATCCGTCCGGCGATTCTCTGGAATGACGGCCGTACCGGTGAGGAGACGGAATATCTTAATACGGTTATCGGAAAGGAAAAACTTTCTCAGTATACCGCAAACATTGCATTTGCAGGCTTCACTGCACCAAAGATCCTCTGGATGCAGAAGCATGAGCCTGAGAATTTTAAAAAAGTGGTAAAGATCATGCTTCCGAAGGATTATCTTGCCTATCGTTTGAGCGGATCCTTCTGCACAGATGTATCCGATGCTTCCGGTATGCTTCTTCTGGATGTGAAGAACCGCTGCTGGTCAAAGGAAATGCTTGAGATTTGCCATATCACAGAGGAACAGCTTCCGAAGCTGTACGAGAGCTGGCAGGTAGTCGGAAACCTGAAAGCGGAAGTTGCAAAAGAGCTTGGCTTCTCAGAGGATGTGAAGGTTGTAGCAGGTGCAGGCGACAATGCTGCGGCAGCTGTGGGAACAGGAACGGTTGGCGATGGCCAGTGCAATATTTCCCTTGGAACATCCGGTACGATCTTTATTTCCAGCAAAGATTTCGGAGTAGATGAAAACAATGCACTGCATTCCTTTGACCATGCAGATGGAAGCTATCATCTGATGGGATGCATGTTAAGCGCTGCTTCCTGCAACAAATGGTGGTCAGAGGAGATCCTTAAGACAAAGGATTTTGTGGCAGAGCAGGCACCGATCCAAAAGCTTGGCGAGAATCAGGTATTCTTCCTTCCATATCTGATGGGAGAGAGATCTCCGCATAACAACCCGGATGCAAGAGGTGTATTTTTCGGAATGTCCATGGATACCACGAGAGCAGATATGACACAGGCAGTTCTGGAGGGAGTTGCTTTCGGACTTCGAGATTCCCTTGAGGTTGCAAGAAGCCTTGGGATCCATATTGAGCGCACCAAGATCTGCGGCGGCGGAGCTAAGAGCCCTCTCTGGAAAAAGATCATTGCAAATGTGATGAACTTGAAGGTGGATGTGCCGGAGAATGAGGAAGGTCCGTCCATGGGCGGTGCAATGCTGGCAGCAGTAGGCTGCGGTGAATACCCGGATGTGGAAACGATCTGTAATAAGCTGGTCAGGGTAGTAGATACGGTAGAACCGGAACCGGAGCTGGTTGCAAAATATGAAGAAAAATACCGGAAATTCCGCAAACTGTATCCGGCAATGAAAGAGTTGTTCAGATAACAGCCATTTTCACGGATAAATATTGTTCTGCTTCATAGGTATGGAGCACTGAACGGTTAAAGATCAGGAGCATGTCACAGCTCCTGATTTTTTCTGTACTGTCTTGGTGTACAGCCCTTGATTTTCGTAAAGACCTTTGTGTAATAATTAGAGTCCGAAAAACCGGACAGCAGTCCTGATTCCGTAATAGAACAGGAGGGATTTTCCAGATATTCCAGGCTGCGTTCAATGCGGTATTCCTGGATGTATCCGAAGAGAGTGATATTCATACATTTTTTGAAAAGCCGGCTGCATTCGCTGGGACTTAAGTGGATCAGGTCTGCAACATCATTCAGGAGGATCTTTTCAGAGTAGTGTTCTGCGATATAGGACATGATCTGACGGATGCGGCGGTAGTTTTCTTCATCCTGACCGGATGGAAGAGTTGTCCGGGAGATCGTATTTTCATACAAGCTCTTCCAGAAGTGCTGCAGTCTGGCGATGATCTCAAATTCATACATGGGTTCCCGGCTACTGTCCAGGTCGATGATGTCACGGATATCTTTTATGGCCTCGGAATGCCATTTACAGGATAGATCAAGCGGTACGGCGGACAGGGAAAAGCTTCGGAGGATCGGTTCTGTATATTTCTGGAAAAGAAGGCTTCCCGAAAATCCGTAGATCAGTTTGGGGTCAAAGGTTATGGGGATATACTGACAGTCCTGATCCTGATACATATATCCGGCATGAAGGGCATTGGCATTGCCAAAGATTGCCTGTCCCTCTTTCAGGTGAAAGGTATTCTGATTGATCTTGTAGAGCATTTCGCCCTTTTCGATATAGGTAAGCTCGATCTCCGGATGCCAGTGCCACAGAAAGGAACCGGTCTCATAGCCGGAAAGCCGCTCGTAGCTTACCAGGAATGGGAAGGAGCTGTCTCCGTGTTTTTTCAGTTCTTTTCCGGCGGGATCTGTGATGATCTGCAAGGTGTTACCTCCTTCCTTCTGTGCGCGGATTCTGAAGTGTATATCTGCTTTTCATAGTGGAATTTATTTTATCAGAAAAGGCAGAAAATGCAAAGGGATATTCCAGGATCACCACAAAATAATACGGTTTTTACACAAAATTGTTATGGACAGAAAAGACGGGACTGTTATAATAAAAGTACATGAAGCGTTACTATTCACTGGTGATATTCTGCGCATTGCGAAGTGTGTTGCTGAGAACGGAGTGAACAGTAACCATGAAGCGTGACAGAGCGGAAGATTTTTTCAGGTTCTTCCGGATCTGGGGTGTAAACTATATAACAGGAGGAAGAAAAAATGGGAACAATTAAAATTCCGGCAGCAGACGTGCTGAAAAAAATCTATGGCGAGACAGAGGAGAGCAGCGCCCGTTATACCAATCTTGCTGTGAATTTCGAGAAGAAATATCATCATGACAAGGCAGAGTTTTTTACTGCTCCGGGCCGTACGGAGATCATTGGCAACCATGTTGATCATAACGGCGGTCAGATCATTGCGGCAAGTATTGATCTGGATACCATCGGTGCTGCTTATCCAAACGGAACCAATGTGATCCATATGATCAGTGAGGGTTACAAACAGGAAGTAGTTGTTGATCTTGACAAGCTCAGCACAGAAACCTATACAAAAGGTACAGATGCTCTTGTTGCAGGTATTATGGAGTATATGCAGAAAAAAGGCTATGCTACCGGTGGATTTGACGCTTATGTTTCCACCAAGGTTATTGCCGCTGCAGGTGTAAGCTCTTCTGCTTCCTTTGAGATGCTTGTATGTGCGATCACCAATTATTTCTTTAATGAGGGTAAGCTGGAGTATGGCGAGTATGCGAGAGCAGGTCAGTATGCTGAGAATGTTTACTGGAAAAAGGCTTCCGGTCTGATGGACCAGATGGCTTGTGCTGCCGGCGGCCCGATCCTTCTGGATTTCTCTGATAAAGAGAATATCAGCTGTGAGAAGATCGCATTTTCCTTTGAGGATATGGGCTGCAGACTTGTGATCGTAAATACCGGTAAGGGCCATGCAGATCTCAGTGAGGAATATTCTTCTATTCCTATGGAGATGCGTGAGGCTGCGAAGGCTATGGGCGTAGAGCTTCTCTGTGAGTCCAGTATGGAGAATCTTCTGGCACATGTGAAGGATATTCCGAATGACCGTGCTGTTCTTCGTGCGATGCATTTTTATGAAGAGAACAGACGTGTTGCAGATGCTGTGAAGGCTGTTGAGAATAAAGACGGTGAGGGATTCCTGCGCCTTCTTGAAGAGTCCGGTAATTCTTCCTGGGAGTGGCTGCAGAACTGTTATTCTCTGCAGAATTGTAAGGAGCAGAAGATCACGTTGAGTCTGGCGCTTACTAAGCTGTTTCTGAATAAGATCGGTGCTGGTATCTGCAGAGTTCATGGTGGTGGTTTTGCAGGCGTTATCATGTGCGTGCTTCCAATCGAGAACGCAGATGCGTATGTGGACTATATGGCTCAGTATGTTGGAAGGGAAAATGTCTATCCGATGAATATCAGGAGTACAGGGGCTGTTCATGTTGAGTGATTTTTGACGGCATAACGAACGTCATGGAGGGCGATTCGTTTCCGAATGCGGCTTTGGCGGCATCCGGAAATGAACCGCCCTTTGCGCTGTGCTATGATTTTTTATTTTTTAATCAAAATTTTATGATTTGTTTCTGATTTAAATTTATGGGTTATGGTATAATGAGAAAAATTTTAAGAGAGTAATAAAAAAGAATTTGCAGAAGTTTTCAAGGTGATGTTTCTGGAGTTGTTTTGAGTTTTGTTTTTTTCATTATATTTCATAAGAAAGGTTTGACATATTTATGAGCAGAAGAGAGTTTCTTGAGGTTTTACGGGGGCAGCTGTCCGGACAGATGACCCAGGGGAGAGCTGCGGCTCATGTGCGGTATTATGAGGATTACATTCAGTCTCAGGTCCGGAACGGCCGAAGTGAATCAGATGTTCTGGCAGAACTGGGGGATCCCAGGCTGATTGCCAAGACTTTGATTGATACAGATGACAGTGCAGCTGTTTATGATGAGTCCGGTTATTCTGAAGAGAGCTACGGTGCAGATGATTATGCGGATAATGGGACGGAGAGCAGTGCCGGAAAGACAAGAAGCTTTAAACTGGATCTGAGTACATGGTATGGGAAGGCGATCGTGATCGCCATTGCAGCGTTAATTGTGATACTTTTAACAACTGTTTTGGTGGCAGTTGCTCCATTTTTGATAATTTTTGGTATAGTTTTGTATTTAATATCCTGGTACAGGAAGAAAAAAGTGTAATTGTTCCACAACAGCTGTGAGTTAAAGACAATTTCCGTGTAATGAAATGGATTGCTTGTGAAAAAAGTATTTATAAGATTTGCATAAAAAATATGTGTTTGGTCTTGATTTATAGTGGATTTTACTGTATAATCTGGATTACCAAGTTGAGATTGTGTCTGTTTTGTATAAAAACAGATGATGCCATTGAGAAGAGAGAACGGCAGAAGATATACATCGAAGGATGTGTTATTTTCTGCCGATTTTTTTATCTGTTTTTTATGGAAGGTGATCAGAATGGATTGCCTTATTGGGGTGCGGTAAATTGTATAAAATAGATAAAAAACAATTGTTATTAAATGATAATTGTATAAAATAAATAAAGAAATATTGAAAAATAGAGAAATAGCTGTTGATTATATGTAAGAAATATGTTATCATTTGGTAAAAAGTTGGTAAAGATAACAAATACGCAAATACAAAGGAGGGTAGTGAGAGGGCATTTTTGACAGCAGAACGTAAATGAGAGTTTTGCTTAATGTATTGGGGTAATTGCTGGAAGATATAACGGAAATGTTTTTCAGCAGAATGTGTAATGAGCAACATGATCAGCACTGTCAGGGGGACAGAGATATCGTGATGATGCAGCTGATCGGTAGTACGTAAATTTATGAAAAGCAGGTGATATACAATGAAAAGTAAAAAATCTTTTTTCAGGACAGTGGAGCCTTATCTCTATCTGGTTCCTGTAATGATCCTTTTTATACTGTTTGTATTCTGGCCGTTCGTTAAGACGATCCAGCTGAGCTTTGCCAGAACCACACCTCTTGGTCAGGTGGCACAGTATGTAGGACTTGACAACTATACGAATATTTTTACAGATGGAACGTTCCTTAACAGTTTGGTGACAACACTGAAATTCTCTGTTATGCGAGTTATCCTTTCTATTATGATCGGTTTTATACTGGCGATCATCAGTACAGAGAAAATCAGGGCAAAGGGATTTTTCCGTACTGTATATGCACTTCCGATGGCTATTTCCGCAGCAGCGGCATCTGTAGTGTTCATGTTTATTTTCCACAGCTCTCTGGGTATCCTGAACAGGGCGCTCGGAACTCATATCGGATGGCTGACAGATAAGAAATATGCACTGATCGCAGTTACGATCGTTAGTGTATGGATGGCGATCGGTATGAATTTCATTTACCTTACTGCAGCAATCCAGAGTGTACCGGCTGAGCTTTATGAGAGCGTTGCCCTGGATGGAGCGAATTTCTTCCAGAAGCACCGCCATGTAACGATTCCGTCAATCTCTCCGACACTGTTCTTCCTTCTCATTATCAATGTCATCAACTCCGTACAGGCATACGCAGAGTTCAAGATGATGACCCAGGGCGGACCGGCAGAGAGTACCAACGTTATCGTGTATGAGATTTACCAGGAGGCATTTATCAACAGCCGTTTCGGTGTGGCCTGTTCAGAATCCGTAATTCTGTTTGTTATTTTGATCATCCTGACTGCACTGCAGTTTAGACTGGAAAAGAAGGTGACCTACTGATGAAAGAAAAACCATATGTAAAAGTGGCGATGTATGCGCTGAATATTATTTTTGCAATTATTATTATTGTTCCTGTTATCTACTGTTTCAATGTTAGTATGATGGATCTGAAGGAGATCTACGGCGGAAAGTTCTGGCCGTCCCATCTGACTATCGAGAACTACACAAGAGCATTTCAGCTTGCACCGTTCTTTACCTTCATTAAGAACTCACTGATCGTATCCGGTGTTATCACATTTGCTCAGGTCGTTACAGGTGCTCTTGCAGCATATGCTTTTGCAATGATGGAGTTCAAAGGCAAAAAGGTCCTGTTCTATATTATGCTGGCAACCATGATGATCCCGAGCCAGGCGATCATCATCGCAAACTACCTGACTATTGCTGACTGGGGTATCCGTAATACATACGCAGCGCTGATCCTTCCTAATGCAGCAGCAGCTTTTGCGGTATTCAACATGCGTCAGGCATTCCTGACACTGCCGAAGGAGATCCATGAGGCGGCAGAGATTGACGGATGTACAAATTTCAAGTTCTTATATACCATCGGTGTTCCGCTTATCAAACCATCACTGGGTGCTCTGATCATCTATGTATTCCTTCAGAGCTGGAACTACTATCTGTGGCCACTGCTTGTAACAGACAGTGTAAATATGAGAACGGTTCAGATCGGTCTTGGTATGCTTCAGGGGGCTGAGGCAACAGACTTCCGACCGGTTATGGCTGGCGCTATGGTTATCCTGATTCCGTCGATCCTTGTATTTATCATTGGTCAGAAGCAGATGATCAGTGGTCTGACAGCAGGTGCTGTTAAGGGTTGATCCAATCACATAAGAGCAAGTAGCAAAAATGTTAATTTGTCCGACCTGTATTGGGGCGGGTCGGACCATTATAAAAGGAGGGTTTCTATATGAACAACAAAAAATGGATGGCGATTCTTTTAGGAGGAATCATGGCTGCATCTCTGGCAGCTCCGTGCTCAGTAAGTGCAGCTGAGAAAACAACACTTACATTCTGGCATGCAATGGGCGGCACAAACGGTGAGGTGCTTCAGCAGATCGTGGATGATTTCAACGCATCCCAGGATGAGATTGAGATTAAAGCTGAGTATCAGGGAACCTATGATGATACCATCACAAAACTGAAAGCTGCTATGCAGAGTGACTCCGGTCTTCCGGATGTCTGCCAGATGTATGACGTAGGAACAAAGTTCATGTATGACAGTGGTGCTGTCATTCCTGTAGAAGACAAATTTGAGAGCACAGGCTATGATAAGAGCTCTGTTATGGAGGTTATCAGCAGCTACTATACCGTAGACGGCAAGCAGTATGCAATGCCATTTAACGTATCCACACCTATGCTGTATTACAACAAAGACGTATTTGAGGCAGCAGGACTTGATCCTGAAACTCCGCCAACAACTTATGATGAGGTTCTTGAGGATGCCAAGAAGATCGTAGAGAGCGGAGCAGCTCCGGTTGGTTATTCACAGGCTATTTACGGATGGTTCTTTGAGCAGCAGCTTGCAGGACTTGGTGTAACATACGGAAACAATGACAATGGACGTAAAGAGGCAGTTACAGCTGTTGATTTTGATTCCAACGGCGGCGGCCTGAAAGTATTTGATATGTGGAAAAAGCTGTATGATTCCGGATATTTCGAAGATTACGGAACAACAACAGCAGATACTCAGACAGCATTCTTCTCCGGACAGGTTGGTATGATCATCGAGTCTACTGCTATCCTGAAAAATGCAGTTGATTCTTCTCCGTTCGAAGTTGGTACAGGATATCTTCCGAGAATCGAGCAGAATGATGAAGGCGGTGTTATCATCGGTGGTGGATCCCTGTGGCTTACAGATACAGGCAACGAAGCTAACGAAGATGCAGCATGGAAATTCATCGAGTACATCACAACTCCTGATGTACAGGCTAAATGGTCCATGGGTACAGGATACTTTGCGATCAACGAGAAAGCTTATGAGACAGAGGATATGAAGGCTTACCTCAAAGAAAACCCGAACTTCGAGACAGCTATCAACCAGCTGAAGGATTCTCCTGTAAACTGCAATACAGCAGGTGTTCTCTCAGGTGTACAGACAGAAGCCCGTCTTACATTCAACGAGATCATGCCGCAGGTATATGATGGCAAGCTTACAACTCAGGACGCTGTTGATCAGCTTGCAGTTTCTGTAAACAAAGCGATCGAGAACTATAACGAGTCTATTAAATAATCAGAATGCCCTCTGATCAGTAGATAGAGCAACAGATAGGGATACCGCCGCTGGGCGCCGGTATCCCTGCTGTTTTACATGCTGTGAGACTACAGATCATGTATATCCGGGGTATAGGATCATATGAAAAACTGCGTAGTGAGACGGACGGAGTGAGTCCGGCTGACTAGACAGCTTTCGAATGGAGTGAGTGTGGCCTGCAGCGTTCGTGCAGGGTAAAATGGAAGGATGCGCTATTGGCGTTATCACCGGCAGAAAATAATGTTACAACAGGAAAGGAGCAAATTTATGGGCGGAATTCTCGGAGCATGTAATGCAATATCGGATTATTTGCACACTTTAAATATGGGATCGACGCTGTTTCGGCTGATTCTTGCGATGTTTCTTGGATGTCTGATCGGTATTGATCGTGGAATGAAGAAGCGTGTGGCAGGTGTAAAAACACATATGATCGTCTGTATGGGGGCAACTTTGGTTATGATGACGGGCGATTTTATCCATGTATATTCTAATGGGGCAGGAATCGGAGATACTGCACGACTTGGCGCACAGGTTGTCAGCGGGATTGGTTTTCTTGGAGTGGGAACTATCATTGTGACCGGACAGAGACATGTATCCGGTCTTACAACAGCAGCCAGTCTTTGGACTTCTGCGTGTATCGGACTTGCTGTGGGAATCGGCTTTTACAGCGGTGCGATCTTTACCACGCTGGGGCTTATTCTGGTGTTCAAATATGCGAAATATATAGAGGTTTATGTGGAAGAGCATTCCAATACCTATGACGTATATATGGAGTTTGAAAATGAAGACAAGATGAGTATGGTCATAAAGAAGCTCCGGGAAGAGGACATCATGATCTCCAACGTAGTTATCATCAAAAAGAGATCCAAAACACAGAGTGTGGTGATCCAGGCAACAATGGAGGCTGCCAAATGGAAAGCACGCCATACTGTATTTCGTGAGGTAAGACAGCAGGAAGGAGTTATTTCTGTGGAGGAAATATGATCGGGAATCGGGAATACAATGAAACTTATCATGTTTTTGAGAAAGTTAAGAGCATGTTAAAGAAAAAACGATGTATTTTACGAAAAATGCACTTGAAATATGAAGAATAGTCTGATACAATGAATACAAAGTGAAGAAGGAATCTGATTCAGCTTGCTGAATACAGAGAATGCCATTGAGAACAGAGACCGGCATGAAGACACATGGATAAGTGTGTTTTTATGCCGGCTATTTTTATGCGCAAATGTTAATGTTTCAAAAGGATTACAAGGGTTACAAAGGGTTACGGCATAAAAATAATGGCATATTCACTTGAAAGATTGCTGTTCGTAAGCAGTACTCCTCGCAGAATATATACCTGCGGACGGCAATGCTTGTGTTGCAACGGATATTCTGCTGTTTCCGGCGCAGAGAAAGCCGGGGACAGTTCAGAAGATCCGCAAACAGGAAAGGAGAAACAGATCTATGTATGATGTGATCATTATCGGAGCAGGAGTTTCCGGAGCGGCAGCGGCGAGAGAGCTTTCAAGATATCGGTTGAAAATCTGCGTTCTGGAGCGAGAAGAGGATGTATGCTGTGGAACTTCCAAGGCAAACAGCGGAATCGCTCATTCCGGTTATGATGCAGAACCGGGAAGCCTTATGGCGGAACTGAATGTGAAGGGCAGCAATATGATGGGACAGCTTTCGAAGGAACTGGATTTTCCTTTTAAACAGACTGGTTCACTGACTGTCTGTACGACTGAGAATGGAATCGCCATGCTGCATAAGCTGCGTGAAAGAGGACTGAAAAACGGAGTAGAGGGACTGAGGATCCTTGACAGAGAAGAGGCACTTGCCATGGAGCCGAATCTGTCTGATCAGGTGCTGGCAGCGCTGTATGCACCGACAGCCGGAATTGTCTGTCCCTTTGAGCTGAACATTGCAATGGCAGAGAATGCATATAACAATGGTGTGGAATTTAAATTTGACACAGAAGTAAAGAACATCCGAAAACAGGAAAAAGGTTTTGTTGTGGAAACCTCAAAGGGTGATCTTGAGACAGGCTGTATCGTCAATGCTGCCGGTGTCTATGCGGATGTTTTTCATAATATGGTAAGTGAGAAAAAACTGCATATCACTCCTCGTAAGGGTGAGTATATGCTTCTTGATAAAAGTGCAGGAACACATGTGAATCATACGATCTTTGCACTTCCAAATAAGAACGGAAAAGGAGTTCTGGTAACACAGACTGTTCACGGTAATCTTCTGATCGGGCCTACAGCTACGGATCTGGAGGATCGGGAGGAAACAGCGACTACATCAGAGGGGATGGAGGAAGTAAGTGCCAAATCCCGGAAAACAGTAAAGGATATTCCACTGCGGAAGGTGATCACAAGCTTTGCAGGGCTTCGAGCTATCGAGGACGGTATGGATTTTGTGATCGAAGAGGTGGAGGATGCTCCCGGATTTATCGATTGTGCAGGAATCGCATCCCCGGGACTTACCAGCTCACCGGCCATTGGCTGTATGGTTGCTGACATCGTAAAAGAAAAATTACATCCGGAAGTAAATCCGGATTTTGATCCGGTGAGAAAAGGGATCCTGGATCCGTCAGAGCTTTCTCTGGAAGAAAGAAATGAGCTGATCAAAAGATCACCGGAATATGGAAATATCATCTGCAGATGTGAGATGATCTCTGAGGGAGAGATCCTGGATGCGATCCGAAGACCGCTTGGAGCGAAATCCCTGGACGGAGTAAAACGTCGTACAAGAGCAGGAATGGGAAGATGTCAGTCAGGCTTCTGCTCTCCCAGAACAATGGAAATCCTCAGCCGAGAGCTTGGCATTTCCATGGAGGAGATCACAAAAACAGGCGGAGCTTCCAGACTGATCGAAGGAATCAACAAGAAAATTGCAGAGGAGGGCGAGAACCATGAATGATAAGATTATGGTGAAGAGAGATATCGTGATCATAGGCGGAGGCCCTGCAGGACTGGCAGCAGCCCTGGCTGCAAAGAAAGAGGGAGCAGAGAGTATCCTGATCCTGGAACGTGATAAGGAACTGGGCGGGATCCTGAATCAGTGTATCCATAATGGATTTGGCCTTCATACATTTCAGGAGGAGCTGACAGGACCGGAATATGCGGCACGTTTTATCCGGATGGTAAAAGAGCAGCAGATCGAGTACCGGCTGAACACCATGGTCATGGATATCAGCCAGGATAAGGTGATCACTGCCATGAGCCGCCAGGAGGGAATGTATCAGATCCGGGCAAAAGCTGTGATCCTTGCCATGGGCTGCAGAGAGAGACCGCGAGGTGCACTGAACATTCCGGGATATCGACCGGCAGGCATTTATTCAGCAGGAACAGCACAGCGCCTTGTAAACATGGAAGGATTTATGCCGGGAAAAAAAGTAGTGATCCTGGGATCTGGTGATATCGGACTGATCATGGCTAGACGTATGACGCTGGAAGGTGCAGAGGTTAAGGCAGTGGCAGAATTGATGCCATATTCCGGAGGCCTGAAGCGAAATATCGTGCAGTGCCTGGATGACTTTGGAATCCCGTTGAAGCTTAGCCATACAGTGGTTGACATAAAAGGAAAAGAACGTGTGGAAGGAATCACTCTTGCAGAGGTAGACGAAAACAGACGCCCGATTCCCGGTACAGAGGAATTTTTTGAATGCGATACGCTTCTTCTTTCTGTTGGTCTGATCCCGGAGAATGAGCTTTCCGGACAGGCAGGTGTGAAGCTGAGCAATGTGACTTCCGGACCGGTGGTAAACGAAAGTCTGGAGACAAATGTAGAAGGTATTTTTGCCTGCGGAAATGTTCTTCATGTTCATGATCTGGTGGATTTTGTTTCGGAGGAAGCCGGCAATGCAGGAAGAAATGCGGCTCTCTATATAAACAACAATGGAGAGGACAAAATACCGGAAGAGATAAAGATCACGCTTTCGCCCCAAAACGGAGTCCGCTATACAGTGCCGTCTGAGATCCGTATCGGTCACATGGCGGAGGAGCAGCTGGTCCGTTTCCGTGTGGGAAATGTATATAAAAATTGTTACATCCGTGCATATCTGGATGGAGAACGGATCTTTTCCAGAAAAAAACAGGTGGCAGCACCCGGAGAGATGGAACAGATCAAATTGAAAAAAGAGCAGCTTCTTTCCATTCTGGAAGGAAAACAGAAACAGGATAAACATGAACTTGTGATCCAGGTGGAGGAGTGATGAAAATGGAAAAAAGAAATCTTACTTGTATCGGATGTCCTATGGGATGCGCCCTTCTGGTGGAAATGGATGGAAAAGAGATCATTTCCGTCACAGGAAATACCTGTAAAAAAGGTGCGGAATATGCAGTGAAGGAAGTGACAGATCCGACCAGGATCGTGACAACGACCGTGCGTGTGAAGAATGGAAGCATGCCGGTGGTGTCAGTAAAGACAGCACAGGATATTCCGAAAGGAAAGATTTTTGACTGTGTGGAAACGCTGCGGGATGTATGTGTGGAAGCGCCGGTTCAGATCGGGGACGTGATCCTGGAGAATGTAGCAGGCACAGGCGTGGATATCGTGGCTACAGGAAATGTGAAGCAGATCATACAGTGATCTGCAAAGGATATATGGCAATCTGTATGCTTATAATATGTCAGCCCTCCGGCAGACAAAGCGAATAAAATAAACCTGAAAAGGCTTTTTTATCGCTTTGCTTGTCATGAAATAAAATATACAAAATGCACAAAAAATATTAGCACTTAAAAGAATAATTAATTAAAAAATAACAAAAAAATATATAAGAATCGATAAAAAATGTTGAAAATAAATAAACGTTATGATATAATCAGAAATATGAATTAGTAAAAATGCTCATAACGATGTAATGCATTGAATGGAGGATGATTAGAATGAAAGTATTTGGACATCGTGGTTTCAGCGGAGAATATCCGGAGAATACAATGCTGGCGTTTCAGAAGGCTGTGGAGGCTGGCTGCGAGGGAATCGAGCTTGATGTGCAGCTGACCAAGGATCTGGTTCCGGTGATCATGCATGATGAGAAGGTTGACCGTACCACAGATGGAAACGGATATATCTATGATCTTACATATGCTGAGCTGTGTAAACTGGATTGCAGTTATCCGGATAAGTTTGCCGGAAAATTCGGCAGGCTTCAGATTCCGACTCTGAGAGAGTATTTGGAGTGGATGGCAGAGGAGGAAGATCTGATTACAAACATCGAGCTGAAGAACAGTGTTTATTATTATGGTGGTATGGAAGAGAAGGTCATTGATATGATCTGCGAATATGGTCTGGAGGATCGGATCATCCTTTCCTCTTTCAATAACGCATCCATTGTATTGTGCAGACAGAGTGATGAGACTATTGCAGGAGGCTTTCTGGTAGAGAAATACGTGGATAATGCAGGGGTTTATGCAAGAACCTGTGATGTGCAGTATTATCATCCGAATCTGGAATACCTGAAGGAAGAGCATGTACGCAGCTGTTCCCAGAACGGGATCGGAGTGAATGTCTGGACTGTAAACGAGGAAGAGGATATGAGAAGGATGAAGAAATGGGGAGTAAACTCCATCATCACCAATTATCCGGACAGAGGAAGAGCAGTGGCAGACGAGGATTGAAACTGTAATGCAAAGACGCTTTCTGTAAGGTACATACAGGAGGCAGGCTAAATTTGAAATCTCCGGCAGGAGGGGGTCCTGCTGCAGATCTATATAAGCAAAATAAAAAACTATAATAATGTATATGGAGGATTTTTACAATGGAGAAAGAAACAAGACCTTTTATTTCCTGGCAGCTTGCAGATGATTTTATGACTGCAGTATTTGAGAAAATGGGAGTTCCGACGGAGGATGCAAGACTTTGCGCTGATGTACTTCTGGAAAGTGACAGACGTGGAATCGAGAGCCATGGCTGCAACCGCTTTAAACCGATCTATATCGACCGTATCAAATCCGGAATCTTAAATCCTGTAACAAAGATCGATATTCTTAAAGAGACACCGACAACTGCAGTTCTTGATGCTAACGATGGTATGGGAATGGTAGCCAGCAAGAAGGCTATGGACATGTGTATTGAAAAAGCACATAAATACGGCATGGGTATGGTTGCAGTCCGTAACTCTTCCCATTATGGAATCGCAGGATATTGGACAGGTCTCGCAGCAAAAGAGAATATGATCGGTATCAGCGGTACCAACGCAAGACCATCCGTTGCACCGACATTTGGTGTTGAGAATATGCTTGGAACCAACCCACTGACATTTAGTATGCCTACAGATGAGCCGTTCCCGTTTACACTGGACTGTGCAACATCTGTTATCCAGAATGGCAAGATCGAATACTACGCACGTATCAACCATGATACTCCTAAGGGTCTTGTTATTTCCAGAGAAGGAGAGGAGCTTACAGATAGTGCAGAGATCCTTAAGAAGATCAGAAGCCAGCAGGCAGCACTTGCTCCTCTCGGTGGATTTGGTGAGACAACCGGAGGATATAAGGGATACGGATACTCTACTGTTGTTGAGATCCTTTCCGCAGCCCTTCAGTCCGGTCTCTTCCTGAAAGCTCTGGATGGTAAGGATGAAGAAGGAAAGATCCGTCCATATCATCTTGGACATTTCTTTATTGCTATCGATACAGAGGCATTTATGGGTGCAGAGGCATTCAAGAAAACATGCGGTGATATCCTGCGAGACCTGAGAGGCTCCGAGAAGGCTCCTGGACAGGAACGTATCTACACAGCAGGCGAGAAGGAATATGATGTATGGATGTATCGTAAGGATAAGGGAGTTCCGGTGACAGAGGCAGTTCAGAAAGAGTTTATCGGACTTCGCGATGAATTCGGACTTACACAGTTCAAATTCCCGTTTGAGAAATGATGTATCTGCAGAAGGGAAGTCCATAGGGGCTTCCCTTCTTTTGCCAGAGAAGAAGATTGTCTGAGAATTGTAATACAGCCGGAAATAAAACAGATATATTTGGCAAATGCGTCTGGTCTTTGAAGCAATAAACTGATACAATAAGAATAATATCTTCAAATAATGCGCGGAGATAAAATGATATTGTGTGAACATTGCGGAGGAAGAGAGAAGATGAACAAAGAATTTCTGGACGCGATCGAGGCGAACCCGATCATAGCGGCTGTAAAGGATGAGCAGGGACTTCAGAACTGTTTGGGCAGGGAGGAGCTTACCGTGATCTTTATCCTGTATGGAGATATCCGTTCTATTGGGGGAATTGTGGAGCGGATCCACCAGGCGGGGAAGATCGCGATGGCACATATAGACCTGATCACAGGTTTAAGCTCAAAAGAGGTTTCTGTGGATTATATTTGTAAAAATATCCATGCAGATGGGATCATTTCAACAAAAGCATCCATGATCAACAGGGCGAAGAAGCTTGGAATGTATACAGTTCTGCGTTTTTTCCTTATTGATTCCATGGCGATCAAGAATATTGAGAATCTGGGAAATCAGCATGAGCAGCTGCCGGATGTGGTAGAGGTTCTGCCGGGGCTGATGCCGAAGATTCTTAAACAGATATGTAAAACAAGCAAGGTGCCTGTGATCGCAGGCGGTTTGATCTCCGATAAGGAGGATGTGATGGGAGCCCTGGGTGCGGGGGCAGCAGCGGTTTCCACTACAAATCAGAAGGTATGGGAATTATGAGGCTGCAGAGGCATTGAACCGCAGCCAAGAAATGTATTGGAGGATTTTTATATGGCAAAATATGTTATGGCGCTGGATTCCGGAACGACCAGTAACCGCTGTATTCTTTTTGATGAAAGCGGAAGGATCCGCAGTGTGGCACAGAAGGAGTTTATCCAGCATTTTCCAAAACCGGGATGGGTAGAGCATGATGCAGGTGAGATCTGGTCCACACAGCTTTCTGTTGCCAGAGAGGCTATGAACCAGATTGAGGCAACGGCAGAGGATATTGCAGCGATCGGTATCACCAATCAGAGAGAGACCACCATTGTCTGGGATAAGAATACGGGACAGCCGGTTTATCATGCCATCGTATGGCAGTGCAGGAGAACCTCAGAATACTGCGACAGCCTGAAAGCAAAGGGACTGGAAGAAAAATTCCGTCAGAAAACAGGACTTGTTATTGATGCGTATTTTTCTGCCACCAAGGTAAAATGGATCCTGGATAATGTGGAGGGTGCCCGCGAAAGAGCAGAGAAGGGTGAGCTTCTGTTTGGTACCGTGGAGACCTGGCTGATCTGGAAGCTGACCAAGGGAGCTGTTCATGTAACAGATTATTCCAATGCGTCCAGAACCATGATGTTCAACATCAATACACTGGAGTGGGATGATGAGATCCTGGAGGAGCTTGATATTCCGAAATGCATGCTCCCGCAGGTAAAAGAGTCCAGTGAGATTTATGGTGAGACAGATCCGTCCTTTTTCGGTGGAAGGATCCCGGTAGCCGGTGCTGCCGGGGACCAGCAGGCGGCGCTGTTCGGGCAGGCCTGCTTTGAGAAAGGTGAAACCAAGAATACATATGGAACCGGTGGCTTTCTTCTGATGAATGCAGGAGATAAACCGGTATTTTCCAATAACGGGCTGGTTACGACCATCGGATGGGGACTTAACGGAGAGATCACTTATGTTCTGGAGGGATCCGTATTTGTGGCTGGTGCTGCGATCCAGTGGCTTCGTGATGAGCTTCATCTGGTGGATTCCGCATCGGATACCGAGTATTTTGCGGGAAAGGTACCGGATGCAAACGGCTGCTACGTCGTGCCTGCGTTTACGGGACTTGGAGCTCCCTACTGGGATCAGTATGCCCGCGGCACGATCGTGGGGCTGACCCGTGGTGTAAATAAGTATCATATTGTGCGTGCGACTTTGGAATCACTTGCATATCAGGTCAATGATGTGCTGGAGGTTATGAAGGAAGATGCAGGAAGTGACCTTGCAGTTCTTCGTGTAGACGGCGGAGCAAGTGCAAACAACCTTCTCCTGCAGATCCAGGCCAATATCAGTAATGTGGCTGTAGAACGTCCGGAATGTATTGAGACAACTGCTCTTGGTGCCGCATATCTGGCAGGTCTTGCTGTGGGATTCTGGGAAAGCAAGGAGGCAGTACTGGAAAGTCGTGATGTGGAACGTATTTTCCGCACGGAGATCGATGACGAGAAGCGAAATGCCATGGTAAAAGGCTGGAGAGCTGCAGTAGGCTGCTCCAGAGACTGGATCAAAAAGATCCAGTAAAAGATAAAAAAGAAAAGTCATGCAACGGGACCGGATGAAAATGTCCTGTGCATGGCTTTTTTGCGTTTCCGGAATGTCACAGACAGACCGGCATAGTAAGTGATCGTGGAACAGATCCGCCGGAGCTTACAGAGTGGTCAGATCGATCCTGTAATCGTCGGAACCCTCTCCGTCAGCAGTGTAGTAAGCTGCTCTTTCTTCTGCATTTACATAGATGTGGAGCTCTTTGCCTTTCAGGCCCTTTGCTTCTGCATCTTTCTTAACAGCTGCCTCAAGGTCGGCAACTGTGATGGATGTCTCAAAAATTTCAAGTGTGATGCCGCTGATCTTATGATTTTTTACAGTGTTCTTAACTTCTTCTACTACTTCTGGTGCCTTGGCTGCTACAGTCTCTGTTGCCTTTTTGACTGCTTTAACGGTTTTTTCAGCTGCAGGTGTTTTTTCAATCTTTTCTACAGTTGATTTCACGGTAGCTTTGGCCTTGGTGGTTGCGCTCTTCAGGTTGCTTGTTCTGCTGTTTCTTCTTTTTTCCATAATGGAACACTCCCTTCCACATATTTCGCTGACAGAACGGATCTGCCGGAATATGTACCTGTTTACAGTAGCATGAATCCGGTGGAAAGTCAAATTTTTGCTTGGGTGTTGCATTTCCGGCAGTTGTCGTATAAACTGGATTACAGAGAAAATCAGACAGGGGTACAGAGATTGAAGAATATTCAGGAAGATATTAAAACAGGAAAATTTAAGCAGGCATATCTCCTTTACGGTGAGGAAGCCTATCTGAAACAACAATATAAAAGAAATCTGGTGAAGGCTCTGAACCCGGACGATGATACCATGAATTTTACCAGATATGAGGGGAAGGGGATCGATGTCCGGGAGCTTTTGAGTCTTTGTGATACCATGCCCTTTTTTGCAGAGCGAAGAGTAGTCCTTCTTGAGGATACGGGATTCTTTAAGAACAAATGTGAGGAACTGGCAGATTATATGAAAGCTCTGCCTGATTATCTGTATCTGGTGTTCTGCGAGTCTGAAGTAGATAAAAGAAGCCGTATGTACAAGGCGGTAAAAGCCTGCGGCAGCATCGGGGAATTTAAACAGCAGGATGAAAAGACTCTTATGCGGTGGGCAGCAGGGATCCTTGGAAAAAATGGCCGCAGGATCACCCAGAGAGATGTGGAGCTTCTGCTGACCATGACGGGAACAGATATGGGAAATATAAGGATGGAGCTGGAAAAGCTGATCTCCTATACGGTCGGAAGAGATGTTGTGACGGCTGCAGATATCCAGGCTGTCTGTACCACGCAGACAACCAATAAGATCTTTGATATGGTGCGTGCGGTGACGGAGAAGAACCAGAAGCGGGCCCTGGATCTGTACTATGACCTTCTGACTCTTCGGGAACCGCCGATGCGGATATTGTTTCTTTTGGCGAAACAGTTTCGTCAGATCTGCCTGACCAAGAAAATGTCACAGGAGGGTCTTTCTCAAACCGAGATCGCTTCCAAACTGGGAGTACCCTCTTTTGTTGTGCGGAATCTGGCATCCTGTGCCAGATCCTACACTGTGGAAGAGCTGGAGAATGCTGTGCGGGATTTTGTGGATGCGGAAGAGGCGGTAAAGACAGGTACACTTGGAGATGTGCTCAGCGTGGAGCTTCTGATCGTGAAGTACAGCTCGGCGAGAGCAGTGAGAGCCTGAGTTTTACGGAGACGGGTTCTGCCACAGGGTCGCTCCGTTGTCCCTGAGCCATTTTTCGCAGGCTTTATACTCCGGCATCACAGATGCCACCACTGCATAAAAGGCAGGGGAATGATTCATTTCTTTTCTGTGTGAAAGTTCGTGTACCACAACATAATCCAGGACTTTTTCCGGGGCGAAGATCAGCCGCCAGTTGAAGTTCAGGTTTCCTTCGCTGGTGCAGCTTCCCCAGCGGGTTTTTTGTTCCCGGATCGTGATACGGCCGTAGGTTACGCCCATTTTTCTGGCGTAGGCTGCGGTTTTTCTTTTGAATATTTTTCTGGCGGATTCCATATAATAACTGCGACGGAATTCCGAAAGAGGCGGGTTTTCAGCCTGGGGCTGTGCCGGCTCAGTGGCAGCGTGTGAGAGGTGCTTCAGGATCCAGCTTTCTTTCTGTGAGAGAAAACGATGGATGGTGGAATCTGGCATTGTGTGTGGAACGCGGACAGTTACCTGACCGGAAACGCTGACCTGGATCGCCAGGGTTTTCCGGCTGCTGCGGATAATGCGGTAGGGAAAGGGATGGGATATCATAAAAAACTCCTTTTGGTCAATGCAGAAATCTATATACAAAACAGAAATCTATATACAAAAAAGACAGTCGCTGACGGTTCGACTGTCTTTCCTTTTACTTATAAGCTTATAACTAAAATATTCCGTGGTCTATTACGCAATGCTGTTGACAGCTTTGGAAAGACGGGAAATCTTTCTGGCGCAGTTATTTTTGTGATAAACGCCCTTGGATGTAGCTTTGCTGATTGTGGAGATTGCGTCCTTAAGAGCAACCTCTGCAGCTGCCTTATCCTTATTCTCAACTGCTGTCTCAACTTTCTTGATGGAAGTCTTAACTGCAGAACGGATTGCTTTGTTTCTTGCAGCCTTAGTGCTGTTAACTAAGATTCTCTTCTTTGCGGATTTAATGTTAGCCAATTCGTACACCTCCGATTCCTTAAAAATATAATATTAAATTACATTCACAGGAACAGACACGGGCGCTCCTATGAAACATGCTTATATATATTATTATACGTGCACAGGAATGTCAAGATGTTTTTTGCAAAAATTCCAAAAAAATATGCAAAAAATACCAGATGCTGTGTGGGAAAGGGGAAATGATACATATTTATGGGAAAAAGGGAAATAATGAAAGGGAAAACACCGGTAAAGCTGCAGATAGCAGCGGAAAAGTCTTTGCAATCTTACAGAAAAAGAGGATGAGAGTATGGCTGGAAGGAGCAGAATCAGAACAGACCTGGCGCTGGAAGCAACGGAACGCTTTCAGGCGGAAAACGTAGAAGTACGTGGAGTAGAGATCAGGGAAAGATACGATGAGGAAAAGGATGTTCGGACTACCGTAGTGCGGATCACAACGGAAAACGGAGCCAGGACCATGGGAAAACCACAGGGGACCTATATTACCATTGAGGCACCGGATCTTTCCGTTCCGGATGAGGATTATCACAGGGAGATCTCGGAAGAGGTGGCACATCATTTGCGGGAGCTGATCGATCTCGGACGGCAGCAGTCGATCCTGGTGGTAGGCCTTGGAAATCAGGAGATTACTGCGGATTCCCTTGGCCCTCGTGCAGTTTCCAATCTTCATATGACAAGGCATGTGATCCGGGAATATGGGCTGAAGAGCAATGAACATATGAAAATGCATCAGATCAGCGGTATCGTTCCGGGTGTGATGGCACAGACCGGAATGGAAACTCTGGAAATTGTTCGGGGTGTTGTTTCGGAGACAAAGCCGGATTTGGTGATCGCCGTAGATGCGCTGGCGGCCAGAAGTACGACAAGACTTAACCGGACGATCCAGATCACGGATACCGGGATTAGTCCGGGCTCCGGCGTGGGGAATCACAGGGAAGGCCTGAATGAAGAGAATCTTTCGGTCCGTGTGATCGGGATCGGTGTTCCGACTGTGGTGGATGCGGCTACTATTGTCCATGATTCCATGGCAGAGCTTCTGGAGGCACTGGAGGAGGATGAGCAGAAGGAGTTTCTGGAAGAAATGATCTCGCCGAAGCTTTACACCATGTTTGTAACACCAAAGGATGTGGATGAAACGGTACGATATTTAAGCTTTACCATTTCCGAAGGACTGAATCTGGCTTTTTCCGATAGTCTAATCGAAGAGGACAGGTCATAAAATACCATAAGAGGTGATCGTTGGTGACGAATATCCAGAGGGCTTTCTGCGTGGTTTTGAGCCTGATCTTCCTGGGTGTGGTGGCTGTCCTTCCGGGAGATTTTTTCAGGCATGGTGAGATCTACAGACAGCTGCCGCTGTATTGCTTTCTGGAAAAGAAAGCTCTGCAGAAGGAAAATGGCAGAGACCGGGAAACAGAGATGCTTTTGCAGGAAAAAAACGCAGAGCATCTGGGTGAAGAAGTGGAAGCAGAGAACCGAAAAGAGCAGGAGACGCTACTGATGGCCGAGGCGGAAGAAGTGGAGAAGAAAGAAGCCCTTCAGAAGAAAGAAGAGCTTCAAAAGAAAAAAGAAATCCAAAAGAAAGAAGCGGAAGAGGCAGAGAAAAAATCTCCTGACGGCAAAAAAAATGAAAAGGAAACTGTTAAGGGAAATGCAGAACAGGAAGTTGCTGAGCCAGAAATTACAGAGCCGGGAGGTTCAGAACAGGAAGCTACGGAGCCGGGGAACACAGAACCGGAGCCTTCAGCGTCAGAGGAGAACCAATCCGGTGAAAATACTGCGAAGGAACAGGAGACTGTGGCACTGCCACATCCGCAGATTGACTTGTCTCAGGCGAAACTGGCAGATTTTGACTATGTGATGAACCAGTTTTTTATATTGGATTCCAATACGGAAACGAATGCGCAGCAGATCAGTGCGCCCCGTTTTCTGAAGGAGGATCTGTCCGTTAAAAAGGATTCATCGGTACCCCAGATTCTGATCTATCATACCCATTCCCAGGAGGCTTTTGCAGATTCAAGAGAAGGACAGACTGAGGACACCATCGTAGGAGTGGGAGATCATCTTACTGAACTTCTGGAAAAAACATATGGATACCAGGTCATTCATATAACAGATGCCTTTGATATGATGGGAGGAACACTGGACAGGAGCAAGGCTTATGATTATGCCAGGGCATCCATAGAAAAAGTGCTGAAAGAAAATCCCACCATTGAAGTTGTGATCGATCTTCACAGAGATGGTGTGCCGGATGAGCGTCATCTGGTAACGCAGGTGAATGGAAAACCTACTGCTCAGCTGCTTTTTTATAATGGATTAAGCTATACAGTCAGTCAGGGGGCAGTGAGTTATCTGCCCAATCCTTACATAGAAGAGAATCTGGCATTTTCCTTTCAGCTGGAATATCAGGCGGCACAGTATTACCCCGATCTTTACCGGGGGATCTATCTGGCAGGTCTTCGCTATAATCTGCATCTTAAGCCACGGGCCCTGCTTCTGGAGGCCGGAGCACAGACAAATACCGTGGAGGAAGTCCGAAATGCCATGGAACCATTTGCAGATATCTTAAACAGAGTTCTGAAAGGCAGTGACAAAGAAGGCTGAAATATGATATGATAAAGAACAGTATGGAAAAATATGCGTTCTGAACGCTTTATACGAGAGAAATTTAAGGAGGACTTCCTGAATGATAGACCAGAGTAAAATTCGGAATTTTTGTATCATTGCACATATCGACCATGGCAAGTCAACACTTGCGGACCGTATCATCGAGATGACGGGACTTCTTACCGAGAGGGAAATGCAGGCCCAGGTTCTGGATAACATGGACCTTGAGAGAGAACGAGGAATCACCATCAAATCCCAGGCGGTTCGTATTGTATACAAAGCCAAGGACGGAAATGAGTATATTTTTAACCTGATCGATACCCCGGGACATGTGGACTTTAACTATGAAGTTTCCCGAAGCCTTGCTGCCTGTGACGGAGCGATCCTTGTTGTGGATGCAGCACAGGGAATCGAAGCTCAGACACTTGCCAATGTATATATGGCACTGGACCATGATCTGGATGTGGTTCCGGTGATCAACAAGATCGACCTTCCAAGTGCGGATCCGGAGCGTGTTATCAATGAGATCGAGGATGTGATCGGAATTGAAGCGCAGGATGCACCGCAGATCTCCGCAAAAACAGGACTGAATGTAGACCAGGTCCTGGAGCAGATCGTCAATAAGGTCCCGGCGCCGGCGGGGGATGTGGATGCACCTCTGAAGGCTCTGATCTTCGACTCTGTTTATGACCCTTATAAGGGTGTTATCGTATTTTGCAGAGTGAAGGACGGACGTGTGAAAAAGGGCACGAGGATCCATATGATGGCGACCGGATTCACCACGGAGGTTGTGGAGGTTGGATATTTTGGAGCGGGTCAGTTTATCCCGTGTGACGAGCTGACAGCAGGTATGGTCGGATATATCACAGCCAGCATCAAGAATGTCCGTGATACCCGCGTGGGTGATACGGTAACGGATGCGGACAACCCCTGTGCAGAGGCACTTCCGGGATATAAGAAGGTAAACCCTATGGTTTATTGTGGCCTTTATCCGGCAGATGGTGCCAAGTACGGCGATCTCCGTGACGCGCTGGAGAAGCTTCAGCTCAACGATGCTTCCCTTTATTATGAACCGGAGACATCGGTCGCCCTTGGATTTGGTTTCCGCTGCGGCTTCCTGGGACTTCTTCATCTGGAGATCATCCAGGAGCGTCTGGAGAGAGAGTATAACCTGGATCTTGTAACTACAGCACCGAGTGTTATCTATAAGGTCTATAAAACCAATGGTGAGATCATCGAGCTGACCAATCCCACCAATCTTCCGGATCCTTCAGAGATCGAATACATGGAAGAGCCTATGGTGAAGGCGGAGATCATGGTAACCACAGAGTTCATTGGTGCGATCATGGATCTCTGCCAGGAGAGACGTGGTCAGTATGAAGGCATGGAATATATGGAAGAAACCCGTGCACTCCTGAAATACAGACTGCCGCTGAACGAGATCATTTATGATTTCTTTGATGCACTGAAATCACGTTCCAGAGGTTATGCATCCCTGGATTACGAACTGGACGGATATGAGAGAAGTGAGCTTGTGAAGCTTGATATCCTTGTGAATAAAGAAGAAGTGGATGCTCTTTCCTTTATCGTGCATGCAGATACTGCTTACGAGCGCGGAAGAAAGATGTGTGAGAAGCTGAAAGACGAGATCCCGAGACAGCTCTTTGAGATTCCAATCCAGGCAGCTATCGGAAGCAAGGTTATTGCCAGAGAGACGGTAAGAGCCATGCGTAAAGACGTACTTGCCAAGTGTTACGGTGGAGATATCTCCCGTAAGAAGAAGCTTCTGGAAAAACAGAAGGAAGGTAAGAAACGTATGCGTCAGGTAGGTAACGTGGAGATCCCGCAGAAGGCATTTATGAGTGTCCTGAAGCTGGATGATAAATAGGAGATGACTTTTTGAAAAAAAATATAAAAAAACTGTTTCTGGCAGCAGGACTTCTGGCTATGACAGGAGCTCTGCTTACCGGATGTGGTTCAAAGAAGAAAAATGCAGAAGAGGAAAGTGTGATCAAAATCAGTACAGCGCCGGAACCGACTGCCACTCCTGATCCGAAAACTGTAGATCCGGATGCAGTGACGAGCAATGGAAATCTGACAATGGTCAATGAGTACCTGGCAGAAAACGGCAGCGAGGCATTGGGGATCGATGGCGTGACACCGACACCGGCTGCTTCAGACGGAAGTACGGATAATGCGGATAGTGCCGGTGAAGATACAAGCTCCGATGAGGATAATGATACATCAGGTAGTGGTGGAGAGGAAGGAGCCATGGATGGAGAATGAGGCGAAAAAACCGCTGGAGCTCTATATCCATATTCCGTTTTGTGTAAAAAAATGCGATTACTGTGATTTCCTTTCCGGACCTGCCGGAAAAGAGAGGCAGCGTGAATATTTCCAGGCTCTGGAAAGGGAGATTGCCGCTGTTCCGGATTTTTCGGACAGGGAGATCACCACAGTTTTTATCGGCGGAGGAACACCTTCCGTGCCGGATCCGTCTCTTGTTGGAGAGATGCTGGATCAGATCAGAAATAAGTTTTTTGTGGCCCCGGATGCTGAGATCACCATCGAAGCAAATCCGGGGACTTTATATAAAGAAAAACTTCAGATATATCTGGAACACGGGATCAACCGACTGAGTCTGGGGCTTCAGTCCCCGCAGAATCGGGAATTAAAGATCCTTGGAAGGATCCATACGTGGGAAGAGTTTCAGGAGAGCTTTTTTATGGCAAGGGATGCAGGCTTTTCCAACATCAATATCGATCTGATGAGTGCCATTCCGGAACAGACCTATGCAGACTGGGAAAAAAATCTCCGCACGGTGGCAGGGCTTTCGCCGGAACATATTTCCGCCTACAGTCTGATCATTGAGGAAGGCACTCCTTTCGGGGAGAGAAAGCTGAAATTGCCGGATGAGGATACGGAGTACCGTATGTATGAGAATACGGCAGGGATCCTGGAGGAATATGGGTTTCATCAGTACGAGATCTCCAATTATGCGAAAGGCGGGCGGGAATGCCGCCATAATAAGGGATACTGGCAGAGGATCGATTATCTGGGACTGGGACTTGGGGCGTCTTCACTTCTGGATCATATGCGTTTTTCCAATACTGCGGATATGAAGGAATATATTGGAAACAGTGCGTTTCCGGATAAGATCCGCCAGAATATGGAAAGCCTTACAGAGGCAGATGAGATGGCTGAGTTTATGTTTCTGGGGCTTCGGATGACAGAGGGCGTTTCAATGGAAGCGTTTGCGGAATATTTCGGAAAAAATATGGAAAACGTTTACGGAGAGGTCCTGAAAAAACATCTGGAGATCGGAATGCTGGAACAAAAAGGAGACAGGATATATCTTTCGAGAAAGGGAATCCATGTGAGCAATGGAGTGATGGCGGATTTTCTGCTGTAGAAAAATTTGTCGATTTTTTTACCTTGACGAACGAATGTTCTGGCAGTATACTGATAAAAAATCAGAAGTTTTACAGCGGAATAAGAGAGGTAGATTCTGCTGTTGAGAAGAATACCGGAGTATTTTTTATGACCGGACAGAGTAGGAGGCTTTCATGTCAGCAGAAGCAAACGATAAGAAGCGTTTTATCAGGATACGCGGAGCCAATGAGAATAATCTTAAGAATCTTAGCGTCGATATTCCCAGAGACCAGTTTGTGGTACTTACCGGACTCAGCGGCTCCGGTAAGTCATCTCTTGCATTTGATACCATTTATGCAGAGGGACAGAGACGTTATATGGAGTCACTTTCTTCCTATGCGAGGCAGTTCCTGGGACAGATGGAGAAACCGGATGTGGAGAGTATCGAGGGCCTTCCGCCGGCAATCTCCATTGATCAGAAGTCAACGAACCGGAATCCCCGTTCTACAGTGGGTACGGTAACGGAGATCTACGATTATTTCCGACTTCTGTATGCCCGTGTGGGAATCCCGCACTGTCCCAAATGTGGAAGGGAAATCCGCAAACAGACGGTAGATCAGATGGTGGATCAGATCATGACGCTTCCGGAACGCCAGAAGATCCAGCTTCTTGCACCGGTAGTGCGGGGCCGCAAGGGAACCCATGTTAAACTTCTGGATCAGGCCAGAAGAAGCGGATATGTGAGAGTGCAGATCGACGGAAATCTCTATGAGCTTTCTGAGGAGATCAAGCTGGATAAGAATATCAAACATAACATTGAGATCGTTGTGGATCGACTTATTGTGAAACCGGGAATAGAGAAGCGTCTTTCCGATTCCATTGAAACCGTGCTGGATTTGGCGGATGGCCTGCTGGTAGTAGACACTATGGACGGGAAGCTTCTGAATTTCAGTCAGAGTTTTTCCTGTCCGGATTGCGGCATCAGCATTGATGAGATCGAACCCAGGAGCTTTTCCTTTAATAATCCATTTGGTGCCTGCCCGCAGTGTCTGGGTCTTGGATATAAGATGGAATTTGATATCGATCTGATGATCCCGGATAAGAAACGGAGTATCAATGAAGGGGCTATCGCTGTTCTCGGATGGCAGTCCTGTACCACGCAGGGAAGCTTTTCCAGAGCGATCCTGGATGCCCTGGCAAGGGAATATGAATTTTCTCTGGATACACCTTTCTGCGAGTATCCGAAGAAGGTCCAGGATATCCTCATCCATGGTACCGGCGGTCATTCTGTGAAGGTTTATTATAAAGGACAGCGGGGAGAGGGCGTTTACGATGTGGCGTTCCCGGGACTGATCCGCAATGTGGAGCAGAGATACCGTGAAACCGGTTCCGAGGCTATGAAGCAGGAATACGAGAGCTTTATGCGGATTACTCCGTGCACCACATGTAAGGGACAGAGGCTGAAGAAGGAGTCCCTGGCAGTGACCGTGGCGGATAAGAATATTTATGAAGTGACCAATATGCCGGTACAGAAGCTGCAGGGCTTTCTCCGCGATCTGAAGCTTTCAAAGCAGCAGGAGCTTATTGGAAGGCAGATCCTGAAGGAAATCCGCGCCAGGGTTGGATTTCTGGCAGAGGTTGGCCTGGAGTATCTTTCACTTGGAAGAGCTACCGGAACCCTTTCCGGCGGAGAGGCTCAGAGGATCCGTCTTGCCACACAGATCGGATCCGGGCTTGTGGGGGTTGCATATATCCTGGATGAGCCGAGTATCGGGCTTCACCAGAGAGATAATGACAAGCTTCTGGGGGCACTGATGCGTCTCCGTGATCTTGGCAACAGTCTGATCGTGGTGGAGCATGATGAAGATACCATGCGTGCTGCAGACTGTGTCATCGATATCGGCCCCGGAGCCGGAGAACATGGCGGACAACTGGTCGCAATGGGGACAGCTGAGGATCTGATGAAAAATGAGCAGTCTGTGACAGGAGCTTATTTAAGCGGAAGGCTGAAGATCCCGGTACCGGAAGTGAGGAAGGAACCAACCGGATTTCTTCATATAAAGGGTGCGGCAGAGAACAACCTGAAGCATATCGACGTAGATATTCCTCTGGGAGTGATGACCTGTATCACAGGTGTTTCCGGCTCCGGTAAGAGCTCTCTGATCAATGAAATCTTGTACAAGAGACTTGCCAGAGACCTGAACCGTGCCAGAGTGATCCCCGGGAAACATGATGACATCCTGGGTATCGATCAGCTGGATAAGGTGATCAATATCGACCAGTCCCCGATCGGAAGAACTCCCCGTTCCAATCCTGCCACATATACCGGAGTTTTTGACCAGATCCGTGATCTTTTTGCAGCCACCGCAGATGCCAAGGCAAAGGGCTACAAGAAAGGCCGTTTCAGTTTTAATGTCAAGGGCGGACGGTGCGAGGCCTGCAGCGGTGACGGAATCATCAAGATCGAGATGCATTTTCTTCCGGATGTATATGTGCCTTGCGAAGTCTGCAAGGGCAAACGCTACAATCGTGAGACTCTGGAAGTGAAGTATAAGGGCAAGAGTATTTATGATGTATTGAATATGACTGTGGAAGAAGCACTGACATTTTTTGAGAATGTACCGTCGATCCGGAGAAAGATCGAGACCCTGTATGATGTAGGGCTTTCCTATATCCGTCTGGGTCAGCCCTCCACCACTCTTTCCGGAGGAGAAGCACAGCGTATCAAGCTTGCCACAGAACTCAGCAAGCGCAGTACCGGAAAGACGATCTATATCTTGGATGAGCCTACCACAGGACTGCACTTTGCGGATGTCCACAAGCTGATCGAGATCCTGCGCCGTCTGTCTGAAGGAGGAAACACCGTTGTGGTCATTGAGCACAATCTGGATGTGATCAAGACGGCGGATCATATTATTGATATCGGACCGGAAGGCGGTGACAGAGGCGGAACGGTAATTGCCAGAGGAACTCCGGAGGAAGTAGCAGAGAATCCGGTTTCCTACACCGGTAAATATGTGAAAAAATATCTGGAACAGAAATAACCGGTAAAAGTTCTTTTCAATTTCTGTGGTTTTGTATATAATGAAGTGCGGGAACGTTTCGGCACAGACCGGAACAGAATAAGTCAGAAATGCGTCAGCATATGAACGTGTATGACGCAGGCGGGAGGATTTATGCCGGCAAAGGATATTGGAATCGATCTGGGAACCAGAAACAGTCTGGTGTTTTCCACAGGCAAGGGAATCGTTTTAAGAGAGCCCTCTGTGGTTGTTTATGATAAAGATACAGAGAAGATCAGAGCAATCGGTGAGGAAGCCAGACAGATGGCAAGCCATCTGACTTCCAATATGGAAGTGATCTGGCCAATCCGAAGAGGTGTGATCGTAGATTATAATGTAATGGAAAAGATGCTGAAATATTTTATTTCACAGGCTATGGGACGGAGAGCGTTCCGGAAACCGAGAGTCAGCATCAGTGTTCCGAGTGGGATCACGGAGATTGAGCGTAAAGCAATTGAGGAAGCTGCCTATCAGTCAGGAGCCAGGGAAGTTTTTCTTGTGGACGAGCCCATCGCTGCTGCTATCGGTGCAGGTGTAGATATCACCAAGCCATTTGGTAATCTGATCGTGGATATCGGTGCAGGGACCACGGATGTTGCGGTCATATCGGTAGGGGGAGTGGTTGTTTCCGCTTCTGTGAAGGTTGCAGGAGATAATTTTGATCATGCGATCATGAATTATGTACGTGAGAAGCACAGCCTCTTTATCGGGGAAGATGCAGCGGAGAATATCAAGATCAAGATCGGAACAGCCAGTGAAGAAGCGGATCTTCGCACGATGGAGGTCAAGGGCAGAAATATCATCACAGGACTTCCGAAGGTGGCAACACTGACATCTGAGGAGATCCGGACCGCTTTGCGGGAAACGACCGGACAGATTGTGGAGACAGTCCATGGCGTTCTTGAGAAAACACCGCCAGAGCTGGCGGCAGATATCATGGACAGAGGAATCGTTCTTACAGGCGGAGGTGCCATGCTGCATGGAATGGATGCATTGATCGAGCAGAAAACAGGAGTCAGCACACTGACGGTACAGGATGCAATGCTTGTAGTGGCTGCAGGAACAGGAAAATATGCGGAAATCATGTCAAGGATGTAAACCGTTATGAGTCGTCCGGACGGCACAGGGTCAGAGAAGAGACTGCCGCAGGAAACTCATACAGATAAGGCGCTGCAGCTGCAGTGCCTTTTGCTGTTATCAGAGGTTTACAGATGGAGAAAAAAATGAGTGAGACAGTTACAGGATATATAGATCATGTGATCTTCCGAAATGAAGATAATGGATATACGGTCATGGTACTGAAAGGGATGGAAGAGGAACGGGAACTGACCTGTGTGGGGACATTTCCTGCGATCACCCAGGGGGCTGCCATTGAAGCTTCCGGAAATTATACAACACATCCGGTGTATGGCAAGCAGTTTCAGATAGCCTCCTACGTAGAAAAAATGCCGGAGGATGCACTGGCCATGGAGCGTTATCTGGGTTCCGGTGCGATCAAGGGGATCGGAGCGGCACTGGCAGCCAGGATCGTACGTCGTTTCGGTGATGATACTATGCGTATTGTAGAGGAAGAGCCGGAGCGGCTGGCTGAGATCAAGGGAATCAGCGAAAAAAAGGCCATGGAGATCGCAGAACAGATGACGGAGAAAGCAGATATGCGCCGCGCTATGATCTTTCTCCAGAAATACGGGATATCACTGAATCTCGGCGCAAAGATCTATCAGAAATATGGGCAGACTGTATATGGAGTCCTGCAGGAGAATCCGTATCGCCTTGCAGAGGATATCAGTGGTGTGGGATTCCGTATCGCAGATGAGATCGCTTCCCGGATCGGGATCCATACAGATTCAGATTACAGGATAAGAAGCGGAATGTTGTATACTCTCCTACAGGCTTCAGGAGAAGGCCATATCTATCTCCCGAAGGAGGAACTTTTTTCCAGGGCATCCGGACTTTTGGGAGTAGATTCCTCCTACATGGAAAAACATCTCATGGATATGGTAGTAGACCGGAAACTGATCCTGAAAGAAACAGAAGACGGTGCAGTTGTCTATCCCACACGATATTATTATCTTGAGCTGAATTCAGCCAGAATGCTCTGTGAGCTGAACATCCTCTGCCCGGAAGATGAGGAGATGATGGAGAAACGGATCAACAGGATCGAAAAGGAGACAGGAACCCGGTTAGATGAAATGCAGAAACAGGCAGTGGCGGCAGCTGCCAGTCATGGTCTGTTCATTCTGACCGGCGGGCCGGGAACCGGAAAGACTACAACGATCAATGCGATTATCCGTTATTTTGAAGAGGAAGGCGCTGAGCTGCGGCTTGCAGCTCCCACCGGCCGTGCAGCCAAGCGAATGACAGAGGCTACCGGATACGAGGCTCAGACGATCCACAGACTTCTGGAGCTGAATGGAATGCCGGAGGAAGAGCAGGAAGGCCGTGCAGTTCATTTTGACAGGAATTCGGAGAATCCGCTGGAAGCGGATGTGATCATCATTGATGAGATGTCCATGGTAGATATCGCACTGATGCATTCATTGCTTCTTGCAGTGACAGCAGGGACCAGACTGATCCTGGTAGGTGATGAAAATCAGCTTCCCAGTGTAGGCCCGGGAAATGTTCTGAGGGATATTATCCGCAGCGGCTGTTTTCCGGTAGTAGAGTTGAAAAAGATTTTCCGCCAGGCATCTGAAAGTGATATTGTGGTGAATGCACATAAGATCAACCGGGGCGAGCAGGTGACCATCAATAACAAGAGCCGGGATTTCTTTTTTCTGAAAAGATATGACGCGGACATCATTATCCGTGTGGTGATCGCACTGATCCAGGAGAAGCTTCCGCGTTATGTAGATGCAAAGCCCTATGAGATCCAGGTGCTCACGCCTATGCGTAAGGGACTTTTAGGTGTGGAGCGGCTGAACCAGATACTTCAGAGATATCTGAACCCGCCGGATGAAAAGAAAAAGGAGAAAGAGATCGGACAGCGCCTTTTCCGTGAAGGGGATAAGGTGATGCAGGTGAAGAACAATTACCAGCTGGAGTGGGAAATCCTTGGACGATACAAGATTCCTGTGGATAAAGGTGTGGGCGTGTTTAATGGAGATACCGGTATTATGACGGAGATCAATGAATTTGCGGAAACGGCCACCGTGGAATTTGAGGATGGCAGACAGGCAGAATATTCCTTCAAACAGCTTGAGGAACTGGAACTTGCCTATGCAGTGACCATACATAAGTCCCAGGGCTCAGAATATCCGGCAGTGATCCTTCCGATCCTTTCCGGACCAAGGATGCTGATGAATCGGAATCTTCTGTATACAGCAGTGACCAGAGCCAGAAAATGTGTTACCGTAGTAGGCAGCGAGACCACTTTTGCGGAGATGATCCGTAATGAAAAACAGCAGCAGAGATACAGCTCTCTGGACAGACGGATCCGGGAGCTGGATGAATCTGAACAGAAGGAGAGCGCCATCGGGGAGAAAGGACTTTCTTGAAAAAAACAGCAGATTTTTTACTGGACATGCTTTACCCGAAAAAATGCCCGCTGTGTCATCAGATACTGAAAGAAAAAGACCGGCTGATCTGTCCGGAGTGTTCCGGAAAGGTCAGGCCTATATCCGGTCCCAGGTGTATGAAATGCGGAAGACCGGTAAAAATGGAAGAGGAATACTGTGAAGATTGCCGCAAGGGTGCCCATCATTTTACGGAGGGCAGAAGTATTTTCTGGTACGGAGAGGTCTGGAGACAGTCTCTGGTACGATTTAAGTATTACGGATGTCGGGAATATGGGGATTTTTATGCAAAGGCAATGAGCGTCTTCGGAAAAAAATATCTGGAACGGTGGAAGCCTGATCTGATCGTTCCCGTTCCTCTGCATCCCAGAAAAAAAAGGATGAGAGGTTTTAACCAGGCAGCATATCTGGCAGAAAGGCTCAGTGTTCTTACGGGGATCCCATGGAATGAGCATCTGGTAAAGAAGATACGAAGCACAAGATCTCAGAAAAAACTTAATGCCATACAGAGGCGTCAGAACCTGAAAAATGCATATCAGGTAACCGAAAAGATCCCGGGTTTTTCTGTACTTGTGGTGGATGATGTATACACAACAGGAAGTACGGCAGATGCCATGGCAATGTGTCTTCTTGAGGCCGGTGCAGAGAAAGTTTATTTTCTGACAATATGCGCAGGAAGGGCATGAAACAGCCGAAAAAACACTTTTCATAGGTATGGAACTATGCTACAATAAATTTGATTGCAGTTAAACAGTATAACTGTATGGAAAGCGTAATGCAGATCATATATCGGGGATTTTCCTGATAAAGAAAGCTTATGAGGAGTTATTTTTATGGTAAATGAAGAAAAAGTGAAGATCATGAACCGTCTGGCCATGTATGAGCATGGAGAAGGCAGGAAGTATCTTCCGGTGAGCAGATATTATCGAAGTGATTATATTGGACTTGCACTGATCAGAAACTTTTTTCTGGTAACGATCGGATATATATTGGGACTTGCAGGCGTTGCCGCATATTTCAGCGAATATCTTATGGATAATGTGAATAAGATTAATCTGGTCGAGGTTGGGATCTATATCATCGTCGGTTATCTGATCGTGCTTGTTGTATATTCGATACTGACCTACATCCAGTATTCTGTGAAATATTTCCGGGCAAAAAAAAGTGTCAGGGAATATTATCAGGATCTTACAAGACTGGAAAAAATCTACGGGCGGGAGGAAAAAAGAAATCCGGTCCGGAGAAATGCAGGAGGACATAGAAAATGACAGCTTTACTTGAGATCAAACAGAATATCAAAAGATTTTACGGACAATATGAAGTATATATACTGCCGGTCCTGAAGTTTGTTCTGGCATTTGCCTATTTTCTCTGGATCAACAGCAATATGGGCTACATGAAACAGCTGGATAATATTTTTGTTGTCCTGATCCTGGCGCTTGTATGTTCGATCCTTCCGGTTTCCGTGATGATGTTTATGGGATTTGCGTTGATGATCGGGCACTGTTATGCAGTCGGGATCGAAACGGCAGGATTTATGCTGCTTCTTATTCTGTTTATGCTGATCCTGTTCCTAAGATTCAGCAGGTCACAGAATCTTGCAATGATCCTTACACCACTTTCCTTCGGATTTGGTGTTCCTGCACTTATGCCGATCGGAGCAGGCCTGCTGGGTAGTGCATTGTCAGCGCTTCCGGCCGGATGCGGTGTTGTGATCTATTATTTTATACGGTTTGTACATGCACAGTCGGCGGCACTCAGTGATCCTGCCGCAGAGATCACAGAAAAACTGAAGCTGATCTCTGACGGACTTGTCCACAACTGGGCAATGTGGATCACAGTGATCGCGTTTGTGGTAGTGATCCTGTTTGTGAACCTTCTGAGAACACGGGCGTTTGATTATGCATGGAGGATCGCTGTCATTGCCGGCGGCGTGATCTATATCCTGGTTATCCTTGCCGGAGATTTCTGCATTAGTATTACGGTAGCCATGGTGCCGATGATCCTGTCCACAGTGATCTCCGTACTGGCAGGATTTGTTCTGGAGTTCTTTGTTTTTGGCGGAGATTACAGCAGAACAGAACGTCTGGAATATGAGGATGATGAGTACTATTACTACGTAAAAGCCGTTCCGAAGGCAACGGTCGCCACTTCTGAGAGAAGCATCAAAAAGATCAATGCGGAGCCGGTAAAAGAAGAAAAAAAAGAAGACAATGTTGTGTCTTTCAGTGATGATGTATTTCCTGAGAAGAACGAAATGCATACAGTAAAGATGCCGGATATGTTTTCCGAAAATACAGTAAGTGAGAAACCGCAGGGATTGGACAAGATCGATTTCGAAAAACAGCTGGAGGAATCGCTGAAGGATCTTTAAACAGGAACGATTGGAATAGCTCAGGAAGAAAGGAGGAGACTTATGCAGAATGTGCTGACAGTTGTGGCCGGATATCTGGGGAAGATTTCCCTTCCGGGATTTGGCGTGATAGATATCATTGAGATCGGACTGATTTCCTTTTTTGTATATCAGTTTATGGCATGGATTAAATTTACACGTGCATATACCCTTCTGAAGGGCATTTTGATCGTCCTTGGATTTATCCTGGTCGCATATATCTTCAAAATGAATACGATCCTCTGGATCTTCCGGAACCTGGCTAATGTGCTGGTGATCGGTGTGATCGTAATCTTTCAGCCGGAGCTGAGGAAGGCGCTGGAGCAGCTGGGACAGAAGAAGTTTGTTTCCAACATTATTCCCTTTGATTCCGGCAGGGAAGTGCAGGAGCGTTTCAATGACAAGACTATCAACGAACTGGTAAAGGCCTGTTTTGATATGGGTGAAGTTAAGACCGGAGCACTGATCGTGATCGAGGAAGAGATCCGGCTTGACGAATATGTGAGAACCGGTATCAATATTGACGGTATCCTTACCAGTCAGCTGCTGATCAATATTTTTGAGCATAATACACCTCTTCATGACGGAGCGGTGATCGTGCGTGGGAACCGTGTAGTAGCAGCAACCTGCTATCTGCCTCTTTCAGATAATATGGAACTGAGCAAACAGCTGGGAACAAGACACAGAGCAGGTGTGGGTATCAGCGAAGCTACGGATTCTCTTACGATCATTGTTTCGGAAGAGACAGGACAGGTTTCAGTGGCCAGAGGCGGAGAACTGTCCAGAGGGCTTAACAGCAAGCAGCTTCGTGAAGTACTTGTTTCTGCTCAGAATAAAAAGGTTGTTGACAACGGTAAGCTGAGAAATCTGCTGAAAGGGAGAGTGAAACATGAAGAAAAATCTGACTAAGAACATCCCTTTGAAGATCATGTCGATTATTGTGGGAATCCTGGTGTGGCTGATCGTAGTAAATGTTGATGACCCTATCATTACGAAAGGCTTTGTGATCTCAGATGTGCAGATCATCAACGAAGCTTATGTGGATCAGCTGGGTGAGATGGTCATGCAGGATGACCGTGAAAATTCCGTACGTGTTTATATTACAGGTGATCGGAAGACAGTCAACCGTCTCACCTCAAGTGATATTAAGGCAGTTGCGGATCTGCAGCAGGCCCAGTCTACCGATACAGATCCTGTAATGATTCCCATTACAGCGACCTGCTCCGGGATACTGCCGGAAAACATTAGTGTATCACCGCAGAATCTGAGTGTCCATCTGGAAAAAAAGGTGACCAAAGAATTTGCGATCAATGTTACCAGTGATGACAGCAAGCCGGCACAGGGGCTGGAGATTGCTTCGCTCACCGCAAATCCGGAAAAAGTCCGTATTACAGGACCGGAATCTCTGGTTGGTAAAATAGATAGTGTGAGTGTGGATGTAAGTTCAAAACTTGACGGGATCGATCAGGATACGATGATCACGGACGCAGAACTGACTATCACAGATAAGAATCAGGACACTCTTTCATCAAATTCCATGAGCTATCTGAAATTTGACAACAACGGAAAGGTTAATGTCACGGCAAAGCTCTGGAAGGTGCGTTCTGATATACGGATCAGTGCGGGATATACAGGGGAACCAGCAGAAGGCTATGTTGTGGATAGTGTCACAACAGTACCGGAGACTTTCAGCGTAGCCGGAAGTGAGGAAGCACTGAACAATCTGAAACTTCAGGGAAATACCATTTATCTAGACAATGAGAATGTGGATATTTCAGGAAAGAGCAATGACGTGGAAAAGAAAGTAAACCTGTCAGAACTTCTTCCGGATGGCCTTAAGCTGACATCCGGATCCAGTACGGACCTCTGGATCACAGTCAATATCCTGCCGGAGGGCAGTAAGATATACAGCTTCCCGACAGAGGATATCAAAGTAAAGGGTCTGCCTGATGATCTGCAGCTGGCATTTGAAGTTGCGGATATTGAACTGAAGGTGCAGGCGGAAGACGGAGATCTTTCCCAATTTGATCTGAAGTCGGTAGGAGCAGCACTTTCCATGGATGACTGGGAGGAGGGCAGCTACGAAGTACCGATCAAAATCAGCCTTCCGGAAGGCTACAAGCTGCTGGAGGATGTAACCGCCGAGATCAAAATCTCCAAGGTTTCCAATGTAGACAGCAGTAGTCAGTAAGTAATCACAGCTTTGGACAAGGCTTGAAGGATAAGTAATATAAAGGGAGACAGCAGCAATGTTAAGTTATAAGGTAACGGTCAGGAACCCGTCAGGGCTTCATCTTCGTCCCGCAGGGCTTTTATGCGGCGAGGCAATAAAATACAAATCGTCCATAACATTTCAGTATGCCGGAGGTACAGCGAATGCCAAAAGTGTTCTGAGTGTTCTGGGTGCATGTGTTAAAAGCGGGGATGAGATCACACTGGTCTGCGAGGGTGAGGATGAACAGGCTGCGATAGATGCGCTTGTGGCTCTTATCGAAGGCGGACTGGGCGAATGATACGTAACAGATACAATAATTATTTACAGCAGCATGATCAGGAGGGATTATTGTGAAGAGAAGAGTTGTGGCAATTTTTCTCAGTCTGACATTATGCATGGGCGGAACTCTGGAAGCCGGCGCTGCGGCTTTGGGAAGTACAGACGTGCAGATGGCAGCAGAGACAGCCGGCAATCCGGCTGAGGATGTATTCAGTGATGAAGCGGAAACGACTGTACAGCAGCCGGAGACAGAAGAGGATCAGACAGGTAGTACTGACAGTACAGACAGTTCAGAAGAAACACCTGTTGCACCGGAGAACCCCGCAGAGACACCGGATGTTATAGAAACACCGGAGATTACAGAGACACCGGAAACTACAGAAGCACCGGAGGCTACAGAAGCACCGGATGCGACAACAGAAGACAGTACAGATCCGGGCGATGATTTCAGTGCAGGTGATGCACAGGAGCTGGATGCACCGTCAGCAGATACCGCAGTACAGAACAAAGTAGAGAACAACAAGGCAGAGGAAATTTCTGCTACCGGAGCATCACTGGTAAACGGTGTAGTCGTTGCCAAGACAAGTGACTGGGTTTCTGCAAACGGTTTTTACAGACTCCGCAAAAAGAAGGTTGCTGCATCTGCAGCTCCGGAGGGAAAAGCTTCTGAGGATCCTGCAGAAAGCAGCGAAGAAGAGCAGAAAACAACAGTTGATGAAACAGCTGCAGCAGCACAGGAGGTACAGCAGACTGAAGAGCTTCCGGAAGGTGCAGCAGAGAGTGAGCAGGCTCAGGTACTCCAGAATGAGTCAGCAGAAGGAGAGCAGGAGACTGCAGCAGAAGAAGTTTCTACAGAGGAAGTATCCGCAGCAGAAGCTTCTGCAGAGACAGCATCCGCAGATGTAGTGTCTGCAGAGGAGACATCCGAAGAGACAGCACCCGCAGAAACAGAGACGGCAGTCGAAACATCAGAGAGCGTAGATAACGCAGAGACTCTTGCCCAGGATGAAGGGAACGCTTCTCAGGTATCAGAAACAGGTTCCATCGAAGATAATTATTTTACTGCGCAGGATGGTCTTCTTAAGATCAATACCAACGGACATGTGGGATATTATCTTTTTAATGAAGACGGATATCTGGTAACCGGCCGTATGACCCGTGAGCCAGGTGCAGCAGGTTATACCGGAACACAGAAGACAGAATGGTATTTCCTCGAAAACTCCAAAGCTTCCCTGTATTCGGATTCCACCGGAAAAGCAATCACACCGTGGACATCCAATCTTGGCCAGCAGAAGAGAAATTACTGGTTATGGACAGGAACTGTTTTCCGCTATTATAATTCCCAGGGTGATTACAAATCCATAGAGGCTCAGAACCTTGTAGGCAAGATCAAAAAGATCGGAAATGCTTATTATACACTGATGCGTAACGGAAAACCGCGAACAGGAATCCTGAAGCTGACAACCGGTTCCACAACATATCAGTATTACTTCCAGCCGGCATCAAAGGCAGGAGAGATTCCAGGAAAGCTTTTTTATGGCGGATGGACATATGTTTTAAACAGCAAAAATCAAAAACGTTTTATCTATTGTAGTCCGAAGGCTGCCACACGTGGACAGATCATGAAACATGGAGTTTATGTATCACCTGTAATGTCCAAGAAATATCGATATATGCTGAATGCCAGCGGCTATGTTATGACGAATACAATGGCGAAGGCGCAGAATAACGCATATTATGTTTCAGACAGCAAGGGCCGCATCATTACAAAAAAACTTGTGAAGTATAAAGGCAGCAGATATTATTTCGGAGGCAATGGCCAGAGAGTTTCCTGGAAGAACTGCTGGCATGGCTGCCCGGGTGCATCCAACAAGATTTATTATTTCGGAAGCACAGCAGGAAAAGTTGTTGAAAAATATGGCTGGCAGAAGGTGACCGACGCAAAAGGCCAGTTCTTCGGATGGTTTTACTTTGACAAAAACGGAAACCATTATAAGAGCCAGATGATAACAAACAAGTCCTCCAAAAAGAGCTATTACTTTAATAGCACAGGACAGCTTGCAACAGGAAAAACAAAGATCGGCAAAAAATACTATTTCTTTGCAACATCAGATGCCAATGCGCACAGAGGCTGGATGTACAAGAGTACATTGATCCGTTACCAGAATAAGTGGTATTATGCAGGCGGCAACGGTGTTCTGAAAAAGTCAGGCTGGCAGAAGGTAGGTAAATACTGGTACTATCTGCAGAACTATACCGTTGTGACAAATAAATCCATGAAGCGTGGTTCCGTAAATGGTTATCTGGACAGCCAGGGACGTTTTTCCACCGGCTGGGTGATCGTCAGCGATTACTATGATCAGGTCAAATATATCGATCCGGACAGCGGTTCCAAGTATCTGACCAATACAAGCAGATGGATCGATGGAAAACTGTATTACTTTGATAAGGATGGTTACCGCCGCAATGATGTTTCCAGTATTTACGGAGGACCATATTACCTGGAGGTTGATAAGACCAACGGTGTTATGACTGTATACACAAATAGTAGCAAGACGATTCCTGTTAAGACAATCCGTGTTTCTGTAGGTCTCTCCGGAACACCTACATGGGATGGTACATACAGACTGACCCGCAGTCTGAGATGGCAGCCACTGATGGGACCGTCCTGGGGACAGTATGGAACACATGTTGACGGATGCGGACAGGGAGGAATCTTTATCCATTCCGTAGCCGGATCGACCAGGAGTGTTTATAATCTTCCGGCAGGCGAGTACCTGAAGCTTGGTCAGCCTGCATCTCACGGATGTATCCGTACCTGTGTGGCTGATGCGAAGTGGGTATTTGAGAACTGTAACGGTTCTACGATCCACATTTACAGCAGCGGAAATTACGTTAACAATGAATCCTTCAAGGGACCGTTAGGCCGCAGACCGCTGGCAACCTTCCGTGGAGCCGGAAACTTTGATCCTACAGACCCGGAAGTTCCGTGATCTTTACCGAACAGTACCAGAAAGAAATATATAGAATAACTGAAGACCGATGTTCAGCTGTATGAAGCTGACATCGGTCTTTTTCCATATATGGCTTTACTTTCCATTTTTTCATATGTATAATAAAAGTCATGCACAAATAAACAACATAATTTATGGAAGGAAACTAAAATGAAAAACTGGAAGAAATGGCTGGTGGCAGGCTGTATGGCAGCACTGCTGGGAATAGGAACAATGGGAACTACAGCGATGGCCATGGGCGGCGGAGGCGTAGACCGAAGCGAGGCAGTTGCTGAGGAAGAAAAGGTCCCCAGCGGGAAGGCAACACAGAATTCCAGGGTAAGTTCAAAGGCCTGGAAGAAGATCAACGGTGTCTGCTATAACGGAAGCGGCCAGAAGCTGGAAGGTGCTGTCACACGTGGAATCGATGTTTCTGAGTGGCAGGATACCATCAACTGGAGCCAGGTCAAAAAATCTAATGTAGATTTTGCTTTTGTCAGGATCTCCTATGGTCTGAATCATCTGGATAAGACATATGATTACAACATGAAACAGGCAGAGAAGGCAGGAGTTCCGACAGGAACCTATGTGTACAGCCTTGCGCTGAACACACAGCAGGCACTGAAGGAAGCGCAGCTTGCTATCCGTAAAATGGATGGATATAAAGTATCCTATCCGGTGGTTTATGACATTGAATATGATCAGATGCGCAATCTTTCCGCATCACAGATCGCAGATCTGGCAAAGACCTTCTGCAATGAGGTAAAAAAAGCCGGATATCATCCAATGATCTACTGCAATACAGACTGGTATGACAACAAGCTTGACTGGAGCAAGATGACAGGTTATGATGTATGGCTTGCGCGGTATGGTGATACGATTCCGGCTCCTGACAAGAAAAAGTACAAATATACCATCTGGCAGTCCACCGATGGTGACGGTGGCGGATATCTGAATACCACCAAGGGTCTGGTTGCGGGAATCCCGTCTTATTCTACTGTAGATATTGACTTCGGTTATGTTGATTATACCAAGATCATCACATCCAGATGGCATGCACAGACCGGATACAAGGCATCCACCAGACCGGATACCAGCAACTATAAAGGAAAAACCGGCTGGGCAACAGAGAACGGAAAGAAATTTTATTATGTCAATGGTGTCAAAAAATACGGCTGGGTTCAGGTGAAAAATAAGAAATATTATATCCATAAGACCGCAGGAATGTGCCGTTCAAAGCTGATCAGGGATTCCAAGAATATTTCCAGATATGTAGACAAAAATGGAGTCCTTGTGAAAAATACTTGGATCACCTATAAGGAGAAAAAATATTATTTTGACAAAAACGGACATGCATTAAAAGGCATGAAAAAGGTTGGAAAGAACTATTATTATTTTCAGGCCAAATACGGATACATGATGAGACATGTGCGGTACATGAACAGCAGGAATGATGTATATTATTTTGGCGGTGACGGCGTTATGGTCAAAAAGGTATTCTATACATGGAGCGGAAACAATGAAAGCCATACCTATTATTTTGGCTCCAATGGAAAGATGCAGAGAGGCTGGCTCAAACTGGACGGAAAGAGATATTATTTTGATCCGGAAACAGGAATCATGTACAAAAACTGTACTATTGAGAAAAACGGAAAGAGCTATACATTCGATGAAGATGGTGTATACACAACTGTATCCGCAGCAAATAAGAAAAAATAAAAAAATGCCGGCAGCGAACATAAAGCTGCCGGCATTTTTATGATCATAAGGTATAAACAAGGATTCCCAGGATGATGATCAGATTTCCGATGATCTTTCCGCGGGAAATCTTTTCTTTCAGGATCCGCCAGGAAAACAGCAGGACAAAAACATAGGCGGCAGTATCAATCACCGGTCCGAATTTCATATCCACTTTGGTGTAGCACCAGGTATTCAGGAGCAACACTCCAAAAAAGATACCATAGGCCAGGATCACCCTCCAGTTCAGATATTCCCGGAGGGGATTTTTGTATTCCATATTGGCACTCTGCTTCAGAAGTACCTGGGAAATTGCCGAAAAAAAGGTTCCTGCCAGCATGATCAGCATAAACGTTCTATTCATATCTCTGCACCATCCAGACTCCGATCAGAACGATCAGGATGCCGATGATGTTCTGAAGCGAAAGATTTTCGTGAAAAATGATCACAGCCCATACCTGGGACCACAGAAGATAGACGCTTTTGTTGGCGTAGGCCGTGGAAAGGGAAAATTTTTTGATCACCTGCTGCCATGCAATGGCGTAGATCCCACAGTTTGCGATCATAAGAAAAAGAAATACATAGAGAAGAGGACTATGAAGCCCTTCTTTATTGTAATAAACCGATGCAAGCTTGGAAAAAACGCTGGTAAGAGAAAACAGCAGGATATTCAGATGAAGCTGAATATAATCTTTGATTTTTGTCATGTTTCCTCCATATCATAAATGCGATTATCATAGACTGATAATCAATATATATCATCCGGCAGGTTTATGCAAGAAAATGTTTGAACAATGTAACGGTTTACAACAGGAAATGAAAATGATAAGATTAAACGATAAGTGTCAATTGATACAAAAGAGAGGAAAAACGATATGTGTTTATATTCAGTGGTTGTTCCTGTATACAATTCAGAACATACGCTGCAGGAACTGTACACCCGTCTGGAAAAAGTATTCCGTGAAACGATAAAAGAAGAATTTGAACTGATCCTTGTAGATGACGGGTCCAGGGACCGGTCTTTTGCGGTTATGCAAGAACTCCGGGAAAAAGATCCCCGTGTCAAGATCATCCAGATGGCAAGGAATTTCGGACAGCATCCTGCGCTTCTGTGCGGATTTGCCCACGCAAAGGGAGAGTTCATCGTAACTATGGATGATGACCTTCAGCATCAGCCTGAGGAGCTCCCCAAAATGATCAATGTAATGAAGGAACGTGACGATGTGGATGTGATCATTGCAAGCTATGAAGGACGTAAGCATAATCTGATCCGGAAGCTGGGCACAAAGCTGTCTGTATGGGCAACTTCCAAAATGCTCGGCAAGGATCCGAACCTTCAGATCACCAGTTATCGACTGATCCGCCGGTTTCTGGTGGAAGCCATGCTGAAGACCAATACATATCTTCCGCAGATCGGAAATCTTCTGGTTTTAAGCTCCAACCGTATCATCAATGTTCCGGTGCAGCATGCAGCACGTGCATATGGAAAGAGCGGATATTCTTTTCGCCGTCTTGTGAAGGATCTCATCTATGATATTACTGCCCATACGGCATTTCCGTTGCTTATGGTGCGAAACATCGGCATTGCCAGTTTTCTGGTAAGCTTTTTACTGGGGATCTATTATCTGGTGAGATATTTTCTGTGCGGGATCTCAGTGGAAGGCTGGACATCTCTGATGCTTGTGATGCTGGCATTTTTCGGACTGACATTGCTTTCAATCGGGATCATCGGTATTTATCTCATGAATATTCTCAATGAGGCCAAAAAGATGCCGCACTATGTGATCCGTCAGGAGGAGACAGACTGATGAAAAAAGAGATCGGCGGCTATCTGGAACTGGAAGAACCGGCGGGACAGGAATACTATCCGGATCTCTGCGGCGTGAATCTCGGAAGAACAGCGCTTTTGTGGCTGATGGAAGCACGCAGGTGCAAAAAGATCTACCTGCCATTTTTTCTCTGCGATTCCGTAACCGGTGCCTGTGAGAGGTCCGGGGCAGAAATCGAATTTTATCATATGGATGAAGGGTTGCATCCGGTTCTTGAGGAGAGAACTCTTCCGGAAGGAGAATATCTGTATCTGGTAAATTATTATGGCCAGCTTACCGATGATAAGATCCGGAAATATAAAAAAATCTATGGAAATATCATTGTGGATCATACGCATGCGTTTTTTCAGAAGCCGCTGCCGGGTGTGGACACTCTGTACTCCTGCAGAAAATTTCTCGGAGTCAGTGACGGAGCATATCTGTCTACCGATGCGGAACTGGAACCGGAAAAGAAGCCTCTGGACCATTCCATGGGAAGAATGGAGCATATTCTGGGACGTTATGAATATGATGCCGGAACCTTCTATCAGAAAATGCTGGATAATGCAGCAAATTATCATGAGATGGAGATCCGCCGAATGTCCCGTCTGACCGGAAACCTCCTCAGGACTATGGATTATTCCGGTATCAAAGCAAGAAGAGAACAGAACTACCGTCTGCTGTCGCAGCTTCTTCCTTCAAGGAATGCTTTTACAGGGGAGGTGCCGGAGGGACCGTTTGCCTATCCGTATTATCATAAGAACGGATTGGAGCTTCGACACTGGCTGGCAGGCCGGAAGATTTTTGTACCGACAAACTGGCGCAATATCCTGGAAGAATTTGACAGGGATACCATGGAATATGACTGGGCTGCCAATGTGCTGCCGCTTCCCTGTGACCAGAGATACGGGGCAGAAGAAATGCAGTATATCGCGGATTCCATAAGAGAATGGGAGGAAACGGAATCATGAAACACAGATTGCTGATACTGGGAACGTTGGGAGAATTTGAGCAGCTGGTGCAGAAGGCCCGCGAAAAAGGATACTACACCATTGTCTGTGACGGATATCCGGATGGTCCGGCAAGAAAATTTGCAGATGAGGCATTTCAGATCCCGGTAACAGATACGGAACGGATCGCCTGTCTCTGCCGAGAAAAAGAGATCGATGGGATCATCACATCCTTTTCCGACCTTCTTCTGGAATGTATGGTAAAGATCGCGGACCGGGCAGGAATCCCCTGTTATCTGAAACCGGAGCAGCTTCCCTGGTATCGTGATAAATCAGCGACCAGAGCACTGCTTACTGAACTGGGACTTCCCACTCCGGGCTTTCGAAAAATCCCGATCGCATATTTTAAAGACAGGTCCAAAAGAACTCAGCTGAAAGAGCTGCTTGAGGGACTTCGCTATCCGGTGGTCAGCAAGCCACTGGATAAATACGGCTCCCGCGGGATCTATATATCCGAAGATCTGGAGGAGCTGATAAACGGGGCAGAAAAAACAGCAGGATTTTCTGATATGCCGGAGATTTTGGTGGAAGAATATAACGATGGCTATGAATTCAATATGATGACCTGGGTGCGGCATGGAAAAGTCCATGTGATCAGTATTGCAGACCGTGAAAAGACATTTGTTGCCAAAGGTGAGATCCCCATCAGCACAAGAAATGTGTATCCTTCCAGATTATTGTCAAAAGTTGAAAAGCCTGCCACAGAACTTCTTCAGGCATATGCGGACAGAACCGGTCAGAAAGACGGAGCCCTTTCCATGCAGTTTTTCTGGAAGCCGGGAGAAGGTATCCAGGTCTGCGAGATCGCCGCACGATTTTTCGGATATGAGCATGAATTGACCGATATGGTCTATGGCTTTAATATGGAAGAGCTTCTTCTTGCATCTCTCTATGATCCGGATAAACTGGAAAAAATGCTTGCAGAACACGATGTTCATAAACCACAGTGCTGTGGAGCTGTCATTTATTTTCAGGGAAGGCTTCTTACCATCGAAGATCAGTCTGCGGCAGTCCGGCTGGGAGAGAAAGAACAGGTGGAAAAGCCCTGGATCTTTTATCAGGAAGGAGAGAAGGTCATTGAGCATGGCCCTAATCCGTATCTGGCATTATATTATGTAAAAACAGAGAATCGTAAGGAAATGGATCTTCTCACAGAAGAGTTTTATGAGGAAATGCATATTCTGGATCCCAACGGCCAGGAGGTGGCATACCATAATCAGATCCCGGATTATGCACCGGCAGAAAAATAGGCATTGAATTTACAACATGAGTGTGAGAAAATGAAATGTGCAGTTAATGTAGAAAAACCATGAAGAATAAGAAATAAAGAGGAAATACATGATTGATTTTAACAGACCTGCGTTTACAGGTAAGGAATTTGAGTACATCCGTGACGCAGTAGAACGGGGAATGCTCTGCGGCGACGGGATCTACACGAAGAAATGTTCTGCATGGATGGAAGAGCGCTTTCATGTGGGTCATGTGATGCTGACAACCTCCTGTACCCATGCACTGGAGATGGCTGCTTTTCTGGCAGATATCCAGCCTGGCGATGAGGTGATCATGCCGTCTTATACTTTTGTATCAACGGCAGATGCATTTGTGCTTCGCGGTGCAAGGATCGTATTTGTGGATATCCGGCCGGATACCATGAATATTGACGAGAAGCTGATCGAACAGGCGATCACAGATAAGACCCGCGCAATCGTTCCGGTCCATTATGCAGGAGTAGCCTGCGAGATGGATACGATCATGGAGATTGCTGGAAGACATGATCTGAAGGTAGTGGAAGACGCGGCCCAGGGTGTGGATGCCTACTATAAGGGAAAAGCCCTTGGTACCATTGGAGATTTTGGCTGCTACAGCTTCCATGAGACTAAGAACTATACCATGGGAGAGGGCGGTGCGATCCTGTTCAACGGGGATCAGTACCTGGAGAAGGCAGAGATCCTGAGAGAAAAAGGAACGGACCGCAGTAAGTTTTTCCGTGGTCAGGTAGATAAATACCGCTGGATGGATTATGGATCATCCTATCTTCCGAGCGAATTGAATGCGGCATATCTTTATGCCCAGCTGGAGCAGCATAAGAAGATCAGCGATAAGCGGATGCAGATCTATGATTTTTACAATGAGAACCTCAGGTTTCTGGCGGAGGAAGGAAAGATCCAGCAGCCTTATGTACCGGAAGAATGCACACATAATGCACATATGTACTACATTAAGGTACATGATATCCAGGTACGCACAAGGCTTCTGAAATATCTCCGCGAAAAGGATATCTGCAGTGTGTTCCATTATGTACCCCTTCATTCCGCACCGGCAGGAAAAAAATTCGGAAGATTTTCCGGAGAAGATGTTTATACTACAAAAGAAAGCGAGCGTCTTATGCGACTGCCCATGTTCTATAATCTGGATATGGAGGATGCGAAGAGAGTTGTGGATGCGATTGCTTCCTTTGACGGGTTTTGACAGAAGAAGGGGAGAGCTATGAAAAAAATAAAAAAATTATTGGCAGTTTTCGCAGCAGTCGGTGTGGCGCTGATGCTGCCGTTACAGACCATGGCTGCAGTGGATCTGAATGCGAAATATGATATCAGCACCAACCAGATCCAGGGATGGCCGGCAGGACCGGATATTACCTCAGATACCGGTATCCTGATGGATGCAGACACAGGAGTTGTTCTTTATAACAAGGGCGGAGATGAACAGAGATATCCGGCCAGCATTACCAAGATCATGACCTTGCTGGTGGCAGTGGAGAACTCCACCATGGATGAGAAGGTGACCTTTACAGAGACCGGGGTGCGTAATGTTACGGCAGATTCCAGTAATATCGGCACACAGGTGGGCGAAGTCCTGACTATGGAGGATTGTCTTCATGCTCTGATCATCCAGTCTGCCAATGACGTTGCGGCACAGATCGCAGAGCATATCGGCGGGACAGAGCAGGCATTTATCGATATGATGAACCAGCGCGCCAGTGAGATCGGATGTACCAATACACATTTTGCAAATTCCAGTGGACTTCCGGATGATAATCATTATTCTTCAGCACGGGATATGGCGCTGATCTTCCGAGAAGGCTTGAAAAATGAAACATTCCGTACGGTTGTGGGCACACCGGACTATATCATCCAGCCTACAAATATGAACAGCCAGCAGAGAATCCTGCATACCCATCATCCTATGTTTGCACCGGAAAGCGGATTTTACTATGAAGGCTGCATTGGCGGAAAAACCGGAACTACCGTTGCGGCAGGGCATACACTTGTCACAGGAGTGACCAGAGATAATACCACATATATTGCAGTGACCATGCGTGGAACAGAGCTTTCTAATTCCTGCATGGACAGTACAGCTATGTTCAATTACGCATTTGAGAATTTCACAAAAACAGAAGTAAATGGCGGCTATGTATTCCTTCCAAAAGGGGTGGAGCTGAATTCCCTTACCGAGAAGTCAGAGAATACCAATGGGAAAACAGAAACCGGTTACTATTTCGGAGATTATCTGATCGGTACCGCAAGTGTTGCACAGGCAACTGATACACCGGTACCGGAACCGACCGCTGCGGCAGAGGACAGCCAGGAAGCGGACAGCTCCGGATCGGAAGCTTCCACAGAAGTAGCAGAGGAAGATAACAGCAAAACAACAGAGAAGAGTACAGCCGGAGAGGACACCAGCGAAAAAAAGAGCATTCCCGCCCTGCGTAAGATCCTTCTTATGATCATGGCAGCGATGATCCTGATCCTGATCGCCCTTCTTGCGGCTCTCAGAATAAAAGAAAAGAAACATCACAAATAAATCAAAACAGAAAAGGAGAAAGAAAAAATGGGAAAAATAAAAGTAACACAGTGCGGAGATATTGAAGGACTGAAAGTGATCGAGCCAACTGTATTTGGTGATTCCAGAGGATATTTCATGGAAACATACAATTATAACGATTTCAAGGAAGCAGGCATTGATGTGGAATTCGTTCAGGATAATCAGTCCAGCTCCCGTTACGGTGTTCTCCGCGGACTTCATTTCCAGATCAGCTATCCCCAGGATAAACTGGTACGTGTGGTAAACGGAGAAGTGTTTGATGTTGCGGTTGACCTTCGTGAAGGCTCCAAGACCTTTGGAAAATGGTATGGTGTAGTCCTTTCCGCAGAAAACAAGAAACAGTTCTTTATTCCTAAGGGATTTGCTCATGGCTTCCTGGTACTTTCCGAGAATGCAGAGTTCACTTACAAGTGCTCTGATTTCTATCATCCAAACGATGAGGGCGGACTGATCTGGAATGACAAGGACATTAACGTTGAGTGGCCGATCCCGGAAGGCATGGAGCTTATTTTCTCCGACAAGGACCAGAAGTGGGGAAGCTTCGAGGAATATAAGAATCGATAAGGAATTGCAGAATGAAGAAAATATTAGCTTTGCCGGCGGAGCTGTACCAGAATCGAAAGCTGGTTTTAAGCCTTGCAAAAAATGATTTCAAAACAAAATATGCAGGATCCTATCTTGGTATTGTCTGGGCATTTATCCAGCCTATCGTAACGATCCTGGTCTACTGGTTTGTATTTTCCGTAGGACTGAAGGCCGGAACGGTATCGGATTACCCTTTTGTACTCTATCTGGTATCCGGTATCGTGCCGTGGTTTTTCTTCCAGGATGCATTAAACGGTGGAACCAATGCCCTGATCGAATACAATTATCTTGTGAAGAAGGTTGTATTCAAGATCAGCATCCTTCCCATCGTAAAGATCATCTCCGCACTTTTCGTGCATGTTTTCTTTGTGGCCTTTGCACTGATCTTATGTGCATGCTACGGATATACACCAAGCCTTTATACACTGCAGATCATTTATTACTCTGTCTGCACCTTCCTTTTTGTACTGGGACTTGTGTATGCTACAAGTGCGATCGTCATTTTTTTCCGTGATCTGACCCAGATCATCAGTATTTTTCTTCAGGTGGGTGTATGGCTTACACCGATCATGTGGGATATCAATATGCTTTCTTCACATCCATGGCTGATCAAGCTGTTTAAGCTGAATCCGATGTACTATGTAGTTACGGGCTACCGTGATTCCATGCTTGGTCATATCGGGATCTGGAACCATGCTTCATGGACGATCTATTTCTGGGTAGTTACGATCCTGCTTTTCGGACTGGGATCTGTGATATTCAAACGTCTGAAGCCGCATTTTGCAGATGTGCTTTAATTGAATGTGGATGGCGGATATCCGCTTGATCCGGACCGGACAGTTCCCACGGGGGATTTGCTCTGTAAGGATAAAAAGCAGAACGGCGGCAGATTGTGAGAGTGAACGATTTACACAAAAGTGAGGTTGAAAATGGCAGAAGATATTGCGATTTCAGTAAATGATGTCAGTAAGATGTACAAGCTTTACGATAATCCTATGGATCGTCTTAAGGAGTCCCTGGGATTATCCAGAAAAAAGAAATATAAAGAGCATTATGCGCTCAACCATGTATCCTTTCAGGTGCATAAGGGAGAAACAGTGGGAATTATCGGAACAAATGGTTCCGGTAAATCCACGATCCTGAAGATCATCACCGGCGTACTTTCGCCTACGGCCGGAGAAATAGCCGTAAACGGAAGGATCTCAGCGCTTCTGGAGCTGGGAGCCGGATTTAACGGAGAATATTCCGGACTTGAAAATGTATATCTCAACGGAAGCATGATCGGTTTTTCTAGGGAAGAGATCGATGCCAAGCTGCAGTCTATTCTGGATTTTGCAGATATCGGTGATTTTATCTATCAGCCGGTAAAAACATATTCCAGTGGTATGTTCGTGCGTCTGGCTTTTGCGGTAGCTATCAATATCGATCCGGAGATCCTGATCGTTGATGAGGCTCTTTCCGTAGGAGATGTATTTTTCCAGGCAAAATGTTACCGGAAGTTCGAAGAGTTCAAGGAAATGGGGAAGACCATTCTGTTTGTAAGCCATGACCTGAGCAGCATCGGAAAATACTGTGACCGTGTTGTACTTCTAAACAAAGGTGAGAAGCTTGCAGAGGGTGGTGCCAAGGAGATGGTCAATCTTTACCGTCGTGTGCTGGTCAATCAGTATGACGATGCAGATCTGGAAGAAAACACAGACGATGCAGAAGAGGGACAGACGACGGAGAACCAGGCAGCCGGAGCAGACGTTTCACTGAAAGCACATACCGGAAGCGGTAAAGCTATGAAGGACAGCCTGAACCTGAATCCCAAGGTCCTGGAATACGGCAGTAAGCTTGGCGAGATCGTGGATTTTGCCATCCGGGATGATACAGGTATGATCACCAATGTGATCGAAAAAGGCAAGGAATTTTCCGTTCAGATGAAAGTGAAGTTCCAGGCAGATGTCAGCGATCCGATCTTTGCATTTACTCTGAAAGATCTGAAAGGCACTGAGATCACAGGAACCAATACCATGTATGAACATACGCCTCTGAAACCGCAGAAGGCAGGCGATGTCCGTGAGATCACCTTCAAACAGGTGATGCCTCTGGAGGCAGGGGAATATATGCTGTGTCTGGGCTGCACCGGATATAAAGACGGCGATTTTACCGTATTTCATCGTCTTTACGATGTGTGTAACCTGACCGTGATCACAGATAAGAAAGCAGTGGGATATTTTGATCTGTTTTCCAAAGTATCTGTGAAATAAGTGGAGGAACGACTATGGCGGAGTTGAATTTAGATTATTATACGGCGAAGGATCATTATTCCGATGGGGATATCGAGGAAACACTTCTGAAAATGGCACAGGAAGGCAAATCTTTTGAAGACCTGCCGGAGGAAGAGGTGAGTTTTCCAATGGTCTACCATTTTTCAGGGCTGCGGGAGAATATCTTAAGCTGGTATCCTCTGAAAAAGGCGGATTCCGTTCTGGAGATCGGAGCCGGATGCGGAGCCATTACCGGAATGCTTTGCCGCAAGGCCGGTCATGTGACTTCCGTGGAGCTTTCCAAACGTCGGGCAGATATCAATTATGCGAGAAACAGGGATAAGGAAAATCTGACGATCATGGTTGGAAACCTGAATGACATGACTTTTCCGGAAAAATTCGACTATGTGGTAGTAAACGGTGTGCTGGAGTATGCCATGAGCTTTACCGAGGGAAAAACTCCTTACGAGACATTTCTTCAGCGTATGGGCGCTTATCTGAAGCCGGAGGGAAGACTTCTGATCGCCATTGAGAACAGACTGGGATTGAAGTACTTTGCCGGAGCACCGGAGGATCACACAGATCTTCACTTTTTCGGGATCAATGGATATCCGGGAAATCAGTCTGTGCGCACCTTTTCCAAGAATGAACTGGGAGAGCTGCTGGAAAACAGCGGCTTTCCTTTTCTGCGCTTTTACTACCCGTATCCGGATTACAAATTTCCGACAGAGATTTTTACAGATGAGAGCCTTTATACCAATTCCTACGGAAGAAGCTATCCTGTATACACAGATAAGACAGCAGATCTTTTTGCAGAAAGTGAAGGCGTAAAGGCCTTCGAAAAAGAGAAGATCCTGGACAGCTTTGTGAATTCTTTTCTTGTGGAGGCAGGACGTACCAAGAATCAGGACCCGGAGGAAATCCTTTATGTGAAGCTGAACCAGGAGCGAAAAGAAAAGTTTCGTCTTCTGACCAGGATCGTCCGGGAGAACGGAGAGGTCCGTGCGGAAAAAGAAGCTATGGTGCCCCAGGCTGAGAAATTTGTGGAAAAACTGGAAAAAACCGGAACAGAGAGTACCGGATCCGATAAATACAAGAATCTTCCCTGCAGGGCAGAAAACGGAAAGATTTCTTATCCGCTCCTTACTGGAAAAACTCTTCACCAGGAAATCGCAGAGCTTGCCCAGAAAGAAGATCTTGAAGAGATCAAGGCCCTTCTTAAAAAATTCTATCAGGAATTTTTCGGGGCTCGTCAGGCTGTGGATTACAGGACCGGAGAGTTCCGTGAGGTATTTGGTGATCATCCGGGAAGAGAGGATTACGAATGTGTCTGCCCGGCCAATGTGGACCTGATCTGCAGCAACATCTTTATGGGAGAAAAGGAAAATCAGATCATAGATTATGAGTGGATGTTTGATTTCCCTGTGCCTGTGAATTTTATCATGTGGCGCCTGATCCATGAACTGTATACACATGTTTCTGAGCTGCCGCGGTTATGTCATGAGGATGAGATGATGGCGGAGTTTGACATCAGCTATACAGACTATGAGATATTTATGGATTGGACCATGCATTTCGTCTATGAGTATGTGGGCTGCGGTTCTCTGATCCCGTTTGAACAGAAAAAAGTGCCGGTTTCCGTAACAGAGCTGGTGAACAGAGAAAGAGAAAAGCACCAGATGCACAGCAAGATGTACTATGATCTTGGTGAGGGATTCTGTGAAGAGCATACTCTTTATGCAGAGGGAAAACTTTCCGGAAACCGTTTCCGGGTAGAGTTTGCGCTTTCCGGTATCAAAGGAATACGAAATCTCCGCTGGAATCCTGCAAACGGTCATTTCCTGAAAGTGAGGATAGAGCGTCTGGATTGCGGATGCAGTGCGGAGCTTGTGCCTCAGGGTGTCCATATGAAGGTGGATAACAGTACCACTGCGTTTTTTACCACCGATGGCTTTTATCTTATCGATGTTACGCACCCGGAAAATGTGGACAGGATCGTAATAGAGGGAAAACTTGACTGCCTTGAGCTTCCGGATGTGGAAAAGCTTCTGGCCTTTGAAAAAGAGCGGGAAGTACGCAGAGAACAGGAGCGTGTCAGAAAAGAGGCTGAACGTGCCGCAAAGCAGGCAGCAGAGGAAGCAGCACGTGCGCAGGAAGAGGCCCTTCGTCATCCAGGCAAAAAAGCGCAGGTAAAGAGACTGGTCAAAAAGGTTCTTCGTTATCATACAGAGCCGGCAGCAGTGATGGGAGTGGAGACAACTCCTACCTGTATGGGCAGTGTTGATTTCTTCCATTATGAGAATGGCACCTTAAATGCCATTGGCTGGGCCTTTGATCCGACATTTGCGTCTATGGGACAGCCAAGGATCGCATTTTATCAGGGAACACAGAAGCTTCAGGAGGCTTCCTGTACTACGATCTACCGTACGGATGTGGCTAATGCCATTGGAAATCCGGATGCGGAAAGTGCCGGATTTTCTTTCCTGGCAACGGTTCTTGCGCCGGCAGAGACTTCTGTTTTCCTGGAATACGGAACCGCAGCGGATACCGGAAGATTCCTTATCGGAAAGATCCCGGGAACCAGGGATCAGAAAGAACTTCTGGTATACGCGATCGAAGATCCGAAGAGTATCGGAAATCTCCGCCATTTCAAACAGCGTCATGTACGCAGCACGAGAAAGGCATATCCACAGGCAGTCTATCAGCAGAAGGTGGATGTGATCGTGCCGGTTTACAACGGATTGGAGTATTTTGATGCCTTGTTTTCCGGAATTGAAAAGACAAAGGTTCCTTATCGTCTGATCATCGTAAATGATAAGAGCCCGGATCCTGAGGTAGGAAACTATCTGGAAAAATATGCCGCAGAGCATGACAATGTGGTACTTCTTAATAATGAGACCAATATGGGCTTTCTTCCGTCTGTAAACCGTGGATTAAAGATGGCGGAAAATCATGTGGCTCTTGTAAATACAGATGTGGAGGTTCCGGAAGAGTGGTTGGAGCGCCTGATGCTTCCGATCTTTGCAAAGGAAAACATTGCAACCACTACACCGTTTACCACCTGCGGAACCATCTGCAGCTTCCCGGATTTCTGCCGGGATAACAAACTGTTTGAGGGAATGACGCTGTGGGAGATCGATGATGAATTCCGCATGATCCGTCCGCAGTATCCGGCTATGCCTACCGGTGTGGGCTTCTGCATGGGTATGAACCTGAAAGCAATCCAGGAGGTTGGCCTTCTGGATGAGGAGAATTTCGGAAAAGGCTACGGTGAGGAGAATGACTGGTGCCAGCGTGCCATAGCTGCAGGCTATGAGAACGTGCATGTGGATAACCTGTTTGTATATCACAAGCATGGTGGAAGCTTCCCGTCTGAGGAAAAGCAGAGACTTCTGAAAGAGCACAGTGAGGCGCTGCTCCGCAAGCATCCGGATTACAACAAGGATACTGCGGATTACTGCAGAAGAGACCCGCTTCGTCCGGTAAGACTCTACGTGGAAATGAAGCTTCTCAACAGGAAGTTGGATGTGCCTACCATTGTGGCCTTTGACCATGATCTTGGCGGCGGTGCAACGGCTTATCTTGTGGAGAAAAGACGTCTGGCTCTGCGGGAGGGATACCGTTTTGTGACCATCCGCTATAATATCGTAAGCAATCGTTTTTACTTTACGTATCAGTATAAGCAGTATGAGATGGAATTTTTTGCAAATGATCTGGAAACTGCCCTTGGTGAGCTGATGCGTGTGGATGAGATCTGGATCAACGAGCTTGTGACCTATCAGAATCTTTACGGAACCCTGGAACGTATCCTGCGTCTTAAGAGAGAGCAGGGGGCGAAGCTCCTTATGCTTCTTCATGATTTCTTTGCCCTTTGCCCGGCAGTGAATCTGATCGATGCAGAAGGAAAATACTGTGGTGTTCCATCCTGTGAGGTCTGCGATAAATGTATTCCGGATAACCGCAGCAATGCCTGCACAGAATACGGAACCGGAACGCTCTGGCGTACAAAATTCCGGGAATTTCTGTCAAACTGTGATGAGATCCGTGCATTTTCCGATGATACGGCAAGGCTGTTCAAGCGTGCTTATCCGGATGTATACAATCTCCATGTGATCCCGCATGCACCCCATTACCTTCCGGCAGTGAAAAAAAATAAAAAAACCACAGAGACCTTTAACATTGGTCTTATCGGCGTACTCTGCTACAAAAAAGGCCTGGAGGTTGTGAAGGCGCTTGCAGGATATATCGAAGAGAATGAACTGAATATCCGTCTGAGACTGATCGGTACTTCCGACGAAGAGATCGAAAGTCCGGTATTTTCCCAGACAGGAAGATATACAAGAGAGGAGATCCCAAGACTTACCCTGGAGCAGGATATTGATATGTTCCTGATCCCGTCCGTATGGCCGGAGACATTCTCCTACACAACCTCGGAGATCATTTCCATGGGATTTCCGGTAGCGGTACTTCCGGTAGGTGCACCTGTAGAACGTGTGAAACGCTATGCCAAGGGCCTTGTTCTGAAAGATGAGAAGCCGGAGAATATTGTGGAAGAGATGATTTCTCTGTGGAAAACTCTCGGCGAAAGTGAGCTCCCTGTGGAAAAACGCAGGCTTCTTTTTGTAGGAGAGGAGATTTCCTTTGCCTCCAGATATCGTGTGGAGCATTTCCGGGAGCAGCTGATCCTTAAAGGCTATGCATCGAAGTTTATCCAGATAGATCAGGCAGAGCAGGAAAAGATCGAGGAATATACAGCGATCGTGATGTACCGCTGCAGCAAGCTGATGGAAGCAGAACTGCTTGCCAACCGGGCGAAAGCAGCCGGAATCCCTGTTTACTATGATGTGGATGACCTAGTATTTAATTACGAAAAAATTTCCGGGCTGCATTTCCTGAAGGGAAGCGAGTACAGTGACTTCCGCACAACTACAGACCGTATCCGCGGATGTATGGGATTCTGCGACGGATATTTTACATCTACGGAGACACTGGCAGGAGAGATCCGGGAAGAATTTCCGGAAAAACCGGTGGTGATCAACCGCAACTGTATGAGTATGGAGATGGAGATCCTGTCTCACGAGGCTGTGGAGCAGACAGACAAGGCTAAAGACCGGATCTATATCGGATATTTAAGTGGTTCCAAAACCCATGATCAGGATTTTGCCCAGGTGGAGGCAGCACTTCTGGAGGTGATGGAGCGCCACCCGGAGGTTTACCTGAAGTTGGTGGGTGTGCTGGATGAATCCGGAATGGAGCCGGTGCAGAACCGCATCGAGAAGCTTCCGTTTATGGACTGGAGACAGCTGCCTGCCGTGATCGCAGGACTTGATATCAATCTGATGCCGCTAGAGAACAGCCTGTTCCACTGGTGCAAATCCGAGAATAAGTGGACAGAGGCTGCCCTTGTAAAGGTTCCGAGTGTCATGAGCCGTAACTGTGAGATGGAATACGTGGTCGAAAACGGAAAAGATGGCTGGATGTGCACCACAAAAGAAGAGTGGGTCAATGCCCTGGAAGCTCTGGTTACTGATGAGAAGGCCAGAAAAGCCATGGGTGAGGCCGCACATCAGAAGGTTATGGAACATTACCTTACAGTAAATACCGGAAAGGATGCAATGGAGGAATTGTTATGCAGCGAGAGCTATACGAAGTAGAAAAGGACAGGTTTGACCTGAAGGACAGTTCTCTGTATCACCTTCAGGGAACCTGGCCGAAGGATCATAAGCCGGAAGCCGTTCTTGACGGGGAAAAGCTTCCGGCAGCCATCAGTGCCCAGGAGCGTGTCAGCGCCCTGGAGCGCTTTAAGGATCTGGATCTGGTAAACGGAGAACGTGTGCAGATGGAAATCTGCCTGCCGGATCTGGAGGGCAAAAAGAAGCTTGTTGTTTATGCGGTAAAGGGTGAAAAACGTATCCGGTGGTTTTCTGTTCCTGCAGCACAGCTTTACAGGAAACAGGGAAAACCGCAGTACTTTATTGAGAGCATCGAGGTGGAAGCCGGGGAAAAGATCTGCCGTGTCCGTGGCTGGGCAGCCTTTAACAGCCCCCTGACCATACGCCTGGAGGATCGCAGCCGGAAGGAAATCCCCTGCGAGATCACCAGACTGAAACGTGTGGATGTACAGAATCAGTACCAGGAAACAGAAATCGATGAGAAGAGCGGTTTTTTCTTTGAATTCCATTATGACAGTGTGAAGGAATTCTACATTGTATTTGAGGCAGGCAATGTGCGGACGCTTCGTCTGGTACATCTGCAGCCACAGAAGCGCCTTGCGGAGAAAGCTGCGGTATATTTCCGTAAGGGAAGCCGTTACATGAAGCTTCACGGGGCAGCAGCCCTTACCGGAAAGGTATTTGGAAAGGTGCTGGACCGTAAAAACCGTCCGGTGGATTATTCCAAATGGATCGTGAAGCATCTGCCGGACAAGGCAGAGCTTGCAGAAGAAAGAAAAACGAAATTTTCCAGGAATCCAAAATTCAGTATTGTGATCCCGCTTTACAAAACACCGGAAAAATATCTCCAGCAGCTGGTAGATTCCATAGAAGCCCAGACCTACGGGAACTGGGAGCTCTGTCTTTCCGACGGAAGCGGAGCAGATTCTCCTCTTACCGATTATCTGAACAGGCTGGAAAAAAGTGATGACAGGATCCGTGTGATCCGCAACGACCAGGCACTTCAGATCGCAGAGAATACCAATGCGGCCATGAAAGCGGCAACAGGAGATTTTATCGTGTTTGCAGATCATGATGATGAGCTGACGCCGGACGCCTTGTTCCGGTGTGTGAAAGCGCTGAATGAGGATCCGGAGCTTAAGGTTCTGTATTCCGATGAAGATAAGATGTCTATGGACGGGCACAAATTCTTTCAGCCGCATTTCAAACCGGACTTCAATATTGATCTTTTGTGTACAGTAAACTACATCTGTCATCTTTTTGTCGTAAAAAAAGAGATCGTGGATCAGATCGGAATGCTGAAAAAGGAATTTGACGGTGCACAGGATTATGATTTTGTGTTCCGCTGTGTGGAAGCTGCGGGAAGAGAGCAGATCCATCATATCCCCAGAATCCTTTATCATTGGAGATGCCATGAGGATTCCACAGCAGAGAATCCGGAAAGCAAGATGTATGCCTTTGATGCAGGAGCACGTGCCATCAAGGCTCATTATGACAGGATCGGAGTTCCGGTGGAAATCGAAAAGGGTGAATATCTTGGACTTTACCGTACAAAATTCCTCTGGGAGGAAAAACCGCTGATCTCCATCATCATCCCAAACAAGGATCACATTGATGATCTGAAGAGATGTATTGATTCCATCGAAGAAAAGGCAACTTACCGCAATTATGAGTATGTGATCGTGGAGAACAACAGTACGGAGGATGAGACCTTTGCTTACTATAAAGAGCTAGAAGCATCCAATCCGAAAGCCCATGTGGTGTACTGGGATGGTATTTTCAACTATTCTGCCATCAATAATTTCGGAGCTGCTCATGCTAAGGGTGACTATCTGCTTCTTCTCAACAATGATACGGAGATCATCAGCCCGGACTGTCTGGAGCAGCTTCTGGGATACTGTATGAGACCGGATGTGGGAGCTGTAGGAGCGCGGCTCTATTATGAGGATGATACCGTGCAGCATGCAGGAGTAGTCGTTGGCTTCGGCGGTATTGCGGGACACTGCTTTGTGCAGCAGAAGAGAGACGCTACCGGATACTGCCACAGGATCATCTGTGCCCAGGATTACAGCGCTGTAACCGCAGCCTGCATGATGGTGAAGCGTGAGGCCTTTGATAAGGTTCACGGATTAAGTGAGGAATTTCAGGTTGCCTTTAATGACATAGATTTCTGCCTTCGTCTGGGAAAAGCCGGATATCTGGTTGTATACAATCCTTATGCGGAGCTTTATCACTATGAATCCAAATCCAGAGGTCTTGAGGATACACCGGAGAAGGTGGCAAGATTTAACCGCGAGATCGCTTCCTTTGAGAAGCACTGGCCGGAGATCCTCCGTGACGGAGATCCTTACTATAATCCGAACCTTACACTGGAGAGCCAGGATTTCTCTCTGAAGCGGATATAGGAGGTTATATTTTGGAAAAGAAAAAAATCTGGAAGGATGAGAGAGTTCAGGCAGGGGTTCTTGTCCTAGCAGCATTTCTGCTCCTGACTGCATGGGCGTTTATGCAGCCCCTGGGGGCAGGCCCCGATGAAAAAATGCGCTACATGGTGGCACAGTATCTTCATGAGCATCCGGGAAAGCTGCCTCTTGGAGATGAGCCAACCATCCGTGATGCGACATGGGGGATTTCCTATGCTTATTATCCGATCCTTTCCTATATGGTATCTGCTGTATTTATGGGGATCGCAGGTCTGTTCCATGCATCTGCAGACGGATTACTCCATGCGGCGAGGATGGCAGATGTGCTCTTTGTGACTGGAGCGGTATATTTTGTGGTGAAAGCATCCGGAAAGCTTTTTCCGAAAGAGGGAAGATGGTTGTTTGCCGCACTGGCAGGCTTTATGCCGCAGGCATTGTTTCTGGGAACATATGTAAATACGGATTCCTTGGCGCTTTTATCCATGGCGATGATCCTGTATTCCTGGTCCTGTTATCTGGAAGCGGGAGACTGGAGCTTCAGAAATTCGATCCTTCTGGCTGTTGGAATGGCAGTCTGTGCACTGTCCTACTATAATGCCTACGGATGGATCTTATGCAGCTTTCTGTTTTTCTGCCTGACAGTCCTTCTGTGCAGGGAAGAGCCGGTAAAACAGAGAGTTGCATTTCTGCTCCGGAGAGGGATCGTGATCGCGGCAGTAACCTTTGCCTTATGCGGCTGGTGGTTTATACGAAATGCCGTTCTCTATGACGGAGATATTATCGGAAGAAAAGCCTGTGCACAGTGTGCGGAAAAATATGCGGCTGTTGATTACAGACCGTCCAGATACCCTACACCGGAGAAGCTGAACTGGTCATGGAAGGATATCCTTCTGTATCAGGACCCGGGCTGGCAGCATAACTGGCTGCTGACAGTTCTGGTAAGCTTTATCGGAACCTTTGGCCTGATGCAGATCTATATGCCTTATAGTGTGAGCAAGGCATATTTCCTGTTCTTTGGAATGGGTGGGATCGGTATTTTGACCATGCTGGGAATATTTTATCCGAAGAAACGTACTGTGGTAAAAGAACGAAAAGCAGCAGGAAGTGAAAAGCTGAAGATAAAAACAATAACCGTGTACGATAAATGGGACAGAAAAGGGATCTTTCATCTGCTGCTGATCCTTCTGATCCTGATCCCTGTGGGTCTGTTTATGTATTATGTATATTATAGTGACAACCAGGCACAGGGACGTTATATCATGCCGGCACTGTATCCGGCCATGTATTTTGTGACAGCCGGCTGGAATCGTCTGCTTGAGCGTTTTGTAAAAAAAGAAAATATCAGAATGTGGATATACCGGGTCCTGACAGCACTTCTGGCTGCTTCGCCGTTTTTATGCTATATCTTCCTGGTAGTTCCGTTTTATGGCTGACACCCAGATGGTGAGATGGCAGAAAAAAATCCCTTCTATGTATCCGGATATGACCGGTACATAGGAGGGATTTTTTGATTCTGAAATATATCCGCCAGGGGACCAAGATCAGGAACGGATGATCCGGATCATGCGCCACAGCAGAAGGATAAGGAGCAGGATGCCCACACCGCCAATGGCAAAATACGGGATCTGGGATCTGGATTCGGAATAAGCTTTTGCAGAATCCATGTTTTCATCATTTTCCAGTACATCGGAGGAGCTTTCCTGGGAGGAATCCTCGACAACTGCAGTTCCCACCTGAGTTCCGCCAAAGGAATAGGTGCGTAAGATCTGACCATCAGATTCCGTATCTTCCGTAGTCAGGTCGTCTGCGGTCGCACCGGATGGAACCATTACAGTGCCGCCGGACAGGATGTGAAAATCATCCTCGCTGAGATTCAGAAGCTGGAAATTGGAAAAACCGTAATCCAGAAGTGAGATCGCTTCGTTGGCTGTCTGACCGGTCGCCCCGTTCATGACTACTGCGATCAGAGTAGTACCATTTCGCTGTGCAGCTGTGACAAGAACGCTTCCGGAAGCAGTGGTGGTACTTTCACGACCGCCGATACATCCTTCATAATAGGAAGCGGATGCAGGATCTGTCATGGTAAAAGAGCTTGTCAGGTTACGGGTACCGCCGGAAACATTGGTAGCCGGGATCGTATAGGAGGTGGCTCCGGAGATGGTGCGGAAGCTGTCATTACGGATAGCCGCCTGCATGATCAGAGCCAGATCATGTGCTGTGGTATGCTGGTTGTCATCCGGGAGACCGGTAGGATTGGTGAATACCGTATTGGTACATCCCAGCTCCTTGGCACGGTCGTTCATTTTCTGGACAAAGGCATCTACAGATCCACCGATCTGTTCTGCAACCTGGAGTGCAATGTCATTGGCAGAGGCCAGCATCAGAGCATAAAGGCACTGCTCCATGGTAAATACCTCTCCGAGCTGTGAGGAAATATGAGCGCCTCCGTCTGTAACACCGGATACGCCGGTTTCTGTCATGGTAACCTGATCGTCAAGCTGGCTGTTCTCCAGTGCCAGAAGACAGGTCATGATCTTAACTGCGCCGGCCGGAGAAAGCGTGGTGTCCATATCCTTGGCATAGAGGATCGTATCGGAAGTATCTTCCATGATCACGGCAGATGCGGAAGTGATCTCAGGCCCCTGAGGCCATCCGCTGATCCCATTGGTGGTAATACCGGAGGATACAGCAACAGCGGTTTCTTCTGTGGCGAAAACTGGAGTCTGGAACACCATGGAAGCGGAGATCCCAATAGCCAGAAGCGCTGTGGTTATTCTTGATTTTTTCATGATAAATGGTACTCCTGTATAAAAAATAATTCTTATGTAAGCAATACATACGTAAGCTCAGTATAACACATTTCCTCTCTTCCTTGCAAAAAAAATGATGGAATGGTAAAATATGTTCATCAAACTGTTACTGAGAACAGAGTGAACAGTAACATCAAACTGAGTAATACGGAGATAATATATGAGTAAAGATGATTCTACAGGAAAGATCCAATGGGACAGACTTATAAAGAAGCTTTCCCCCTATACAGTACAGAAGGGCTTAAGATACCTGAAGCATTATGGCCTGAAAGAGTTCTGGATCCGGCTTCATGAACGTTTTGAACCGGAAGAGGTTCCTTACGGACCATGGTATGAGGCATACAGACCTGACGAGGAAACACTGGAGAAGCAGCGGAAACGCAAATTTCCGGATGGGCCGCTGATCAGCATTGTGGTACCTGCATATCTGACACCGGAGCGTTTTTTAAGACAGATGCTGGACTCTCTCCTTGCACAGACATATGAGAACTGGGAGCTGTGTCTGGCAAACGGAAGCCCGGAGGATCCGGACATGCAGACTGTGCTGAGATCCTATGCAGAGATGGACAGGAGGATCCGCTATCAGGATCTGAAAGAGAATCTTGGCATTGCAGAAAATACAAACGCAGCTTTTGCCATGGCAGAGGGTGATTTTATCGCACTTCTGGATCATGATGATCTGCTGGCACCTAATGCATTGTATGAGATCGCGGCGGCACTGGAGGAGCATCCGGAGGCGGATGTGATCTATACAGATGAGGATAAGGTCACGACAGATCTTTCTGAACATTTTCAGCCCCATCTGAAACCGGACTTTAACCTGGATCTTTTAAGATCCAATAATTATATCTGCCATTTTCTGGTGGTAAGACGTTCCGTAGTGCAGACGGTGGGCGGATTCCGCCGGGAATTTGACGGCGCCCAGGATTATGATTTCATTTTCCGCTGTGTGGAGCAGGCCAGGGAAGTGGTCCATGTACCGGAGATCCTTTATCACTGGAGGACCCATAAATCCTCCACAGCAGATAATCCGGCAAGCAAGATGTATGCTTTTGAAGCCGGCAGACGTGCCATTGAGGGGAATCTCAAACGGACCGGAACTCCGGGAACCGTGGAGCATACTCCGGATTTTGGATTTTACCGTGTGAAGTATCCGGTGCAGGGAGAACCTCTGGTTTCTGTTATCATTCCGAACCGTGAGGAGAAAGAAACGCTTCAGGCCTGCGTGGAATCCATTTTTGAAAAAACTGCCTACAAAAATTACGAGATCATCATTGTGGAGAATAACAGCAGCTCCGAAGAGATCTTCCGGTATTACAGAAAGCTTTCGGAGGATCCCAGGGTCCATCTGATCCGCTGGAAAAAAGGCTTCAACTATTCTGCCATCAACAATTTCGGGGTGCGCCATGCCAAAGGAGATTACCTGCTTTTTCTGAATAATGACGTAAAGGTCATCGATCCGGACTGGATGTCAGAGATGCTGAGCGTGTGCCAGCGTAAGGAAACAGGTGCAGTTGGCGTCAAGCTGATCTATCCGGATAACACCATTCAGCATGCAGGCTGCGTGGTGGGAATGGGCGGAATTGCCGGGAACATGTTTGTGAATATGCCGGCAGAGCGTACCGGATATCTCCATAAGGCCTCTCTTTTGCAGGATATGAGCTGTGTGACTGCAGCATGTATGATGATGAAGAAGGAAGTTTTTCTGGAGGCAGGAGGCTTTACGGAAGAGCTTGCAGTTGCGTTTAATGATGTGGATCTCTGTCTGAAGGTGCGAAGCCACGGCCATCTGATCGTCTATGATCCGTATGTGAAGCTCTATCATTACGAATCCAAGTCAAGAGGCACTGAGGACAGCGAGGAAAAGGTCCGCCGTTTCCAGACGGAGATCGAATACATGCGCTGTCACTGGCTGGATATCCTGAAAAAAGGAGATCCATACTATAACAAAAATCTTTCTTTAACCAAATGGAATTATTCCCTGAAGCCCCTTCCGGGAATGGGAAAGAAGAAGGGATAAAGCAATGCAGGAAGTATCAGTAGTCATACCAAACTTTAACGGAATGGCATATCTGGATGGTGTTCTTTCCAGTCTTGAAAGACAGACTATCCGTAATTTTGAGGTTATACTAGTGGATAATGGTTCCACTGATGGCAGCTGTGCGTTTGTTTCGGCGGAATATCCATGGGTACACATGATACAGCTTCCGGAGAATTACGGCTTCAGCAGAGCCGTCAATGAAGGGATCCATGCGGCACGTTCCCCATATGTGCTACTTCTGAACAATGATACGGAAGCGGAACCGGATTTCCTGGAGGAGATGGTTGCTGCCCTGCGCAGACATAAGAAGGCATTTTCCTGTCAGGCAAGGATGATCCAGCTTCATGACAGGGACAAGATGGATGATGCCGGAAATTATTACTGTGCCCTTGGCTGGGCTTTTGCCAGGGGAAAAGGCAAGGATATCAGCCATTATGACCGAGAGCAGAAGATTTTTTCCACCTGTGCGGGAGCTGCGATCTACCGGAAGAAATTTATTGACAGGATCGGAGATTTTGATGAGGAGCATTTTGCTTATCTGGAGGATCTGGATATCGGCTATCGTGCCAGGATCTGCGGTTATCAGAACTGGTATGCTCCAAAAGCGAAGGTTTATCATGTAGGAAGCGGCACCAGCGGCTCCAGATATAATCAGTTTAAGATCCGGTATTCTTCCAGAAACAATATTTATCTTATCTATAAGAATATGCCGTTTCTCCAGATCGTGCTGAACCTTCCGTTTTTTCTGGTGGGATTCGGTGCGAAGATCCTGTTTTTTGCGTCCAAGGGATTCGGACGTGAGTACCTTGCAGGCATCAAAAACGGCTTTCAGATCAGCCGCAAAAACAAAAAAGTCAGATTTTCCATGAGGAATCTTCCGCGTTATATACAGCTCCAGTTTGAACTCTGGATCAACATTTTTAGGCGTTTTGCCGGTTAAGACATCATATTTTCACAGAATTTTTATATTTCGGAGGGAAGATTTTATTGCTTTTGAGTTTCATCTATTATAAGATAAAAGCAATGAACTTAAATGAGGTGGCGGAAATTGATTAAAGACAACCAGAAAAATTTCAGTCGTCTCCATATGCTGATCGATGTATTTGTGATCGCGGCCTCCTATGCCCTGGCCTGGTTGATCCGTTTTCAGGGAATTTTTGAACATTCGGCGGTCCAGTCCAAGACCGTCCAGGAATATATGTTTATGCTGATATTCATTATTCCGGGATATTTACTTCTTTATCAGGCCTTTGATCTTTATACACCGATGCGAATGCAGGGGCGTCGTCTCGTACTTGCCGGAATTGTGAAGGCAAATGCGTTAGGGCTCCTTATCATCATGTTTGCACTTTACAATTTTAAAGAGCTGGACTATTCCCGTCTTACTCTGGTTTCTTTCTGTGTGATCAATATCGTCCTGGAATGGTTTGTGCGTATGGTCATATTTTACATTCTCCGGGATATGCGCAAAAAAGGAATGAACCAGAAACAGGTGCTGCTGGTAGGATACAGCCGTGCTGCCGAGGAATATGTAGACAGGATCCTGCAGAATCCGCAATGGGGATACGTGATCAGGGGCATACTGGATGACAATGTGCCGGCAGGCACTACTTATAAGGGCGTTAAGGTGATCGGTCGAATCGCCAATCTGATGATCATCCTTCCATCCAGTCGTCTGGATGAGATAGCCATTACCCTGGGCTTAAGTGAGTATTATCGTCTGGAAGAGATCGTTGCACTCTGTGAAAAATCCGGCGTGCACACAAAATTTATTCCGGATTATAATAATATTATTCCGACCAAACCATATACAGAAGATATTCTCGGGCTTCCGGTGATCAATATCCGGTATGTGCCCCTGAGCAACACGTTTAATGCACTGATCAAGAGATCTATGGATATTGCAGGCGCGATCGTTGCGATCATTGTGTCCTCACCAGTGATGCTGGTGTTGTGTATGCTGATCAAGCTGACTTCGCCGGGACCGCTGATCTATAAGCAGGAACGTGTCGGGCTTCACAATCAGACTTTCCGGATGTATAAATTCCGTTCCATGGAGATCCAGAAAGAATCAGAAGAAAAAAAGGCGTGGACAGTAAAGAACGATCCAAGAGTTACCGGAATCGGTAAATTTATGCGTCATACCAGTCTGGATGAGCTTCCACAGCTTTTTAATATTCTGAAGGGTGAGATGAGTCTTGTGGGACCAAGACCGGAGCGGCCGTTTTTTGTAGAAAAGTTTAGGGAGGAGATACCACGTTATATGGTCAAGCATCAGGTGCGGCCGGGTCTTACCGGGTGGGCACAGGTAAATGGCTATCGTGGAGATACTTCTATCAGAAAAAGGATAGAGTGTGATCTGTATTATATCGAAAACTGGTCTGTGGGATTTGATATAAAGATCATGTTTCTTACCATATTCAAAGGATTTATTAATAAGAACGCATACTAAAAAGGGGAAAAGGAAAAGATGTCAAAACCTCGGAAAAAAAGCAAGAAGATTTTATTTATCCTGGAGATCGTCGTACTGCTCCTGTTTATCGGAGGTCTGTTCGTTTATGGTCAGATCTCAGCCAAACTGGATAAGATCGACATCCAGGAAACAGATCTTGCAGACCAGGATATTGTAACTAATGATCAGGCACCGCAGATGACGGGATATACCACCTATGCACTGTTCGGACTGGACCACAGAAGCAAGAATGAGAAGCTGAATACAGAGAACAGTGATACCATCATCATTGCGAGTATCAACAATGATACGAAGGCAGTCAAACTTGTGTCTGTCTATAGAGATACCCTTCTCAATGTAAAGGATGATACCTATTCCAAAGCCAATTCGGCATATGCATTTGGCGGACCGACCAACGCGGTTTCCATGCTGAATACGAATCTGGATCTGAATATCACAGATTATGTTGCCATTGATTTTAATGCGCTGGTAACTGTGGTAGACTGCCTCGGAGGATTGGACATCCCTCTTTCCTATGCGGAGATCGTTCATATGAACAATTACTGTGTGGAGACATCAGAGGAAACCGGAAAGAGCTACACACCGATCGAACTGCCGGATCCGAAGCCGGAGGATGAGGAAGCAATCGTAGATACCTATCATCTTAATGGTGTACAGGCTACCTCCTACTGCCGTATCCGTTATACTGCAAGTCTTGATATGGGACGTACCGAGAGACAGAGACGAGTGATCCAGATGATCGTAGATAAGGCGAAAAAGGCAGGACTTTCCACTATCTTTGATATTATGGATCAGGTATTCCCGATGGTCAAAACTTCTGTTTCCAAAACAGAGATCCTGAAGATGATCCCGGCTATGATCGGCTACAGTATTGATGAAACTACAGGCTTCCCCAACGATTATAAATTTGCCCAGGTAAAGGGCAGCGTTATCGTACCTACCACACTGGAATCCAATGTTCTGAAGATGCATCAGTTTCTGTATGGAGACACCAGTTACACTCCGACGCAGGATGTACTCAACAGAAGTGCCCAGATCACAAATATCGCAGGCGGAGGCGACGTGCAGGACACAGCACCTGCGGTGACAGATACACCGAATGACGCGACGGATGATTCGTACACGTGGCAGGGAGATACATCCACAGATTACAGCAGTACGGACACAAGTGATGATGCTGATTACAGCACAGACACAGATTATGATTCGGATTACTCCGGAGACGATTACAGCACAGATACGGATTATTCCGGAGACGATTACAGCACAGATACGGACTATTCCGGAGGCGATTCCGATACGGATTATAACGATTATACCGACGGAGAAGATTATTCGGAGAATGAATAAAACATCAAAATGAGCAACCAGCAGAAGGGACCATCCAGTAACGGGTGGTCCTTTCTGGACAGGAGACAAATATGAAAACATTAAAAACAGACGTGATCATCCCGGCATACCGTCCGGGAGAAGAATTTGAAAAACTGCTGGAAAGACTCAGCGCACAGAAATATCCTATCAATAAGATCCTTGTCATGAATACAGAAAAGAAATTCTGGAAAGAGACCTGGGAACAGGAATATCCGCTTGTGGAAGTCCGGCATCTTACAAAAGAAGAATTTGACCATGGCGGTACCAGAAGGCAGGCGTCAGAGCTTTCGGATGCGGAGATCCTTGTATTTATGACACAGGATGCAATGCCGGCAGACAGGGAACTGATCGGAGCACTGGTAGGAGCTCTTGCAGAGAATCCACAGGCAGGAGCCGCTTATGCGCGTCAGCTTCCAAAAAAGGACTGCAGATTTCTGGAAAAATATACCCGTTCCTTTAATTATCCGGAACAGTCCTGTCTGAAAACGGAAAAAGATGTACAGACCTACGGGATCAAAACATATTTCTGCTCCAACGTCTGTGCTGCTTATGATCACAGGATCTATGATGAGATTGGTGGATTTCCGGAGCATGCTATTTTTAATGAAGATATGATCTATGCAGGCTGGATGGTAAAAAAAGGCTATGGAGTTGCCTATGTATCAGAAGCGCGTGTATATCATTCTCACAATTACACCTGTATGCAGCAGTTCCACAGGAATTTTGATCTGGGAGTTTCCCAGGCGGAGCATCCGGAGGTTTTTGAAGGAGTGCCTTCCGAAGGTGAGGGCATCCGGCTGGTAAAAAAAAGCATGGCATATCTTCTGAAAACAGGCCACATATGGCTGATCCCCGGACTGTTTTTGCAAAGTGTCTCCAAATATGCCGGCTATTTTCTCGGAAAACGATACAAAAAGCTCCCTGAAAAAATGATCCGCTCCTGCACCATGAATCCGGAATACTGGAAAAAGAACAAATAAGAGCAGGTCACGGTTTTTTAAAAGAGATATCACAGTTTAAACACAATTCCCTGTTAAACTGTCTTTTATAAGAGAAATAAATGTTACTGAGAACGGAGTGAGCAGTAACAGATACATGCATCAGATAACATAGAAGGGAGCACCAGAGGCATGAGTGAAGAGAATAAATGGGTGACAGACTTGCCGGATGAGGATAAGAATGCTTCGGCAGAACAGAAACCGCTGACGCATCCTTATTCTGAGGGACGCAGGATGCAGGAGAGCAGACAGGACAGTTATGCAGGTGCCGGACAGAGTGAAGGCACTTCGCAGGAGAAACCAAAATACGGACATTATGAGGTGCACCAGCCTCAGGCCGGTAATTATGCCGGTGGAAATATACCGCCCAAAAAGCCGCGGAAAAAGAGAGATTTTTCAGGCAACAACAGCTTTGGAAAGAAAGCAGCCACTGCGGTGGCCCTGGCTGTGATCTTTGGGCTGGTAGCCGGAGTGGTTTTTCAGGGCGTGAATATTGCAGCAGATAAATACAGAGGAAATGGCAGCAGTACAACGATCGGAAAGACAGAAACAGTTACCGGGACAGAGGACAGTACTGACAGTAGCTCTGCGGATTCTACTGTGAAGGATATTGTGGCAGAGAGTGGTACAGTGGCCGGTGTAGCCCAGGCAACCATGTCTTCTATCGTTGCCATTACATCTGTCAGTGTGCAGGAGATCCCAAGCTTTTTCGGATATGGAACGAGGCAGTATCAGAGTGCAGGAAGTGGTTCCGGTATTATTGTAGGAGAAAATGACAGCGAGCTTCTCATTGCGACTAACAACCATGTGGTATCTGGAGCGACTACACTTACTGTGTGCTTTGCAGGCAGTGATGTGGTAGGAGCGGAAGAAGAAACCCAGGCTATGGCAAGCAGCTCCGATGGAGATGCGGATGTGGATAACGCAGTTTCTGCCAAGATCAAAGGCACCGATGAAGAGAATGATCTGGCAGTGGTGGCAGTGGAGAAATCCGATATTCCGGATGAGACCATGGATGAGATCAAGATTGCACAGATGGGAAGCTCGGACGATCTTGTAGTCGGTGAGCAGGTGGTTGCCATTGGCAATGCACTGGGCTATGGACAGTCAGTTACCTCCGGATGGATAAGTGCCCTTAACAGAAGCATCAGTACAGAGGACGGAGAAGCCAGCGGACTGATCCAGACTGATGCAGCGATCAATCCCGGAAACAGTGGCGGTGCACTTCTGAACATGAACGGTGAAGTGATCGGTATCAATGCGGCCAAGTATGCAGACAGTCAGGTGGAAGGCATGGGATATGCCATTCCGATCTCCAAGGCAGAGCCGATCCTGGAAGAACTGATGAACCGCGAAACCAGGGATAAGGTGGAAGATTCTTCCAAGGTAGGATATATGGGAGTCAAGGCTGCCGATCTTACAACAGAAGCCATCCAGATGTATAATATGCCGGCAGGTGCTTTTATTACTGAGGTAACGGAAGGTGGCGCAGCAGATAATGCAGGGATCAAAAAAGGCGATATCATTGTGAAGCTGGATGGACAGAAGGTAAGCGGCAAGGATGACCTTGTTGATAAGCTGCAGTATTATGAGGCAGGAGAAACCATCGAAGTGGTGATCTCCAGAGCGAACAGCGGAGAGTACAAGGAACAGACGGTTGAAGTGACCCTCGGAAGCAAACCCTCTTCTGACAAATAAAAGAAAATACAGGATAACCATTTATAAACCGGGGAGCTGCATAAGAACATGCAGCTCCCCGGTTTATAAAAACTTAATTTGATACAGCGGGATTATGTGCTATAATATGCATAATAAAAACCAGAAAGGAAATGTTATGGCAGATCAGTTTGATAATAATAAAGACAATGACCAGGAGCAGAAATACGAGAAATTCTGTTTTTTATGCCGCAGACCGGAGAGTCAGGCAGGGAAGATGATCGACCTTCCTAATCATATACATATCTGTGCGGATTGCATGCAGAAAAGCTTTGATACTATGAACACCCAGATGAACAATGGAAATTATTCCGATCTTTTTAACATGCCGAATGTGAGCATGATCGATCTCAGCAGTTTCCAGAATCCCGGAAACCAGGCGAAGAAGATCAAGAAAAAATCAGAGACTCCGAAGCCGGTGATCGATCTCAAAGATATTCCTGCACCACATAAGATCAAAGCAACTCTGGATGAATATGTGATCGGACAGGAATATGCCAAGAAGGTAATGTCTGTAGGTGTATACAACCATTATAAGAGAGTTGCCACAGATACCATGGATGATATTGAAATCGAGAAATCCAATATGCTGATGATCGGACCTACAGGCTGCGGTAAGACTTATCTGGTGAAGATGCTTGCCAGACTTCTTCAGGTACCGCTTGCCATTGCAGATGCCACATCTCTTACAGAGGCCGGTTATATCGGTGATGATATCGAGAGCGTAGTATCCAAGCTGCTTGCAGCTGCAGATAATGATGTGGAGAAGGCAGAGCACGGGATCATTTTCATCGATGAGATCGATAAGATCGCAAAGAAGAAGAATACCAACCAGAGAGATGTCAGCGGAGAGGCTGTCCAGCAGGGACTTCTGAAACTTCTGGAGGGAAGTGAAGTGGAAGTTCCGGTAGGTGCTACCAGCAAGAATGCCATGGTACCTATGGTGACTGTAAATACAAGGAACATTCTGTTTATCTGTGGCGGTGCCTTCCCGGATCTTGAGAATATCATCAAAGAAAGACTGAATAAACAGGCGTCTATCGGATTTTATGCAGATCTGAAGGACAAATATGATGATGATCCGCATGTGCTGGAGAAAGTAACGGTAGATGATCTCCGTGCATTTGGAATGATTCCGGAATTTATCGGTCGTCTTCCGATCATCTTTACCCTGAACGGGCTGACGGAAGATATGCTTGTGAAAATCCTCAAGGAGCCGAAGAACGCCATTCTGAAACAGTACAAGAAGCTTTTGGCACTGGATGAAGTGAAACTGGAGTTTGAGGACGGTGCCTTACATGCCATTGCCCGTAAGGCATTGGAACGCCATACAGGAGCCAGAGCTCTCCGGGCTATCCTGGAGGAATATATGCTGGATATCATGTATGAGATCCCGAAGGACGACAATATCGGTGAGGTCGTGATCACAGAGGGATACATTCAGGGCAACGGAGGTCCGAAGATCCTTATGCGTGGACAGGAGATCCCGGCACTGGAAGGATAAGAAACAAGAAGATTCTTTAATATAAAGGAGCGTGACAGATATGGCAAAAAGCAGTTTTTGGGATGATCTGGGAAACACACTGACAAGAAAGGCAAAGGGCTTAAGTTCCAGAGCAGAGAATCTCTATGAGATCCAGAAGATCCGTAACAAGCTCTCTGCACAGGAGCGTATGACCGAAAAGCTGATGATGGATATCGGAAAGATGATCTATACACGTTATGAGCAGGGAGAAGCCGTTGACGGTGAGACGGGAGCTATCTGCGAGGAGATCAGCCAGCACATGCTGGAGGCGGATCACTACAGAGATGCGATCGCTGCCAGTAAAGGGGAGAAGTTCTGCCCGGCCTGCCATAAGGCGGTGATGCGGGAGGCCAGCTTCTGTCCGTATTGCGGAGCGGCGTGTCCTACAGCGGAGCTGGAAGAGAAAGCTGCCGATGTGATCGAGCAGGCAGATGAGGAGCTGGAAGAGGCTGCTGAGGCAGAGGTGACAGAAGTACCGGAGACAGAAGCGGAAGAAAACGCAGAAGTTACAGAAGTGGCAGCAGATCCGGAAGAGACAGTAGAAGCGTCAGAAGTAGTAGAAACAGCAGAAACCGCAGAAGCGTCAGAAACAGAAACATCAGGATCAGATCCGGAATTGGAAGAGGAAAGAACGGAAGTGGGATCTGCAGAAACAGAGGGGCCTGCGGCTGATCCGGAAAATACAGAAACAATAGAAGAAAAAACAGAATAACCATAAGCATATAAGGCAGGCTTTCCCCAGTGGGAGCCTGCCTGAGTATTATGTAGACCACAGAAATAAGGAGAGGGAATAATGTTGTGGAATTTACTGACGGCGGGAATCTTTGGTACAGACTATTATATAAAGAAGAAAATCAACACATCGGAAAAGAAAGATCTGAAGGAAAAGTGCCTGGGAGGCAGACTGATCGTAAGAAATTGCCATAATCATGGGATGATGCTTGGAATATTAAAAAACAAAGATAAAGAATTCCTGAGAGATCTTGCATCTATGGTGCTGGGCGGTGCAATCTGGGAGTATATACGTACTTCCGGAGAAAAAGGCACACGCATATCCAAGCTTGGGCTTTCCATGATCCTGGGCGGCGGTCTGAATAATTATACGGAACGTCGCAGAAAGGGATACGTCACGGATTATGTGAGCCTGAATGTGGAAAATCCGAAGCTTAAGAAGGTCGTATTTAATATTTCGGATCTTTTCATATTTACAGGTGCGCTTCTCTGGGGCGGGAGAGAGATCTTTTCTGAAAAAGAAAAATAAATAAAAAAACAGAAGTGCCGGTGTTGGGCGCTTCTGTTTTTTTGATTTTGGATAAAATAAAAAAGAATGCAGGAAATGGGACTTGAACCCACACGATCTTGCGACCACAGGCACCTGAAGCCTGCGCGTCTGCCAATTCCGCCATTCCTGCATTTTTTCAACCGGCTTGCTTTGCTTTGTTTGCTCCGCTCGTCGACTGCTCACTTATAATAACTCAGGAATTGGATAATGTCAATAGAAAAATTCAAAAAAATTAAAAAAATTCAAAAAAAATATTTTAAGTTAGTTTTATACATTTTTTTTGCATATGGTGTTGAAAAATGACGATTCCTGTGATACAATCTTGAAGATTTAGGATAAAATAAGAGAACAAAGAAAGGGAGATTGTATGAAAGCATTTCTGATATTGGAAGATGGCCATGTATTTACAGGAACTAGCATTGGTTCTGCAAGGGAAGTCATCAGTGAAATTGTCTTTAACACTTCCATGACCGGTTATCTGGAAGTAATGACAGATCCTTCTTACGCAGGACAGGCGGTGTGTATGACATATCCGCTGATCGGAAACTACGGAATCTGTTATGATGACCAGGAATCAAGGAAGCCGTGGATTGACGGATTTATTGTACGCGAATTATCACGAGTTCCCAGCAACTTCAGAAGCGTAGACACCATTCAGCATTTTCTGAGCAAAAACGACATTCCGGGAATCGCAGGAATTGATACCAGAGCACTGACTAAGATCCTTCGTGAGAAGGGAACCATGAACGGAATGATCACAGTTGATGAGAACTATGACCTGGATACAATCATCCCCAGATTAAAAGCATATACAACAGGAAAAGTGGTAGAGAAGGTTTCCTGCCGCGAAAAGGAAGTGCTTAAGGGGAACGGACCGAAGGTTGCCCTTCTTGATCTGGGCGCCAAGAAAAACATTGCACGCTCACTGAATGAGAGAGGATGCCAGGTTACTATTTACCCGGCTCTGACATCTGCAGAAGAGATCCTTGGAGACAATCCGGACGGCATCATGCTCAGCAACGGACCTGGAGATCCGAAGGAATGTACTTCTATTATTAAAGAGATCAAAAAACTTTACGACTCTGATGTACCGATCTTTGCCATCTGTCTTGGACATCAGCTTATGGCTCTTGCAACAGGCGGAGACACCCATAAGATGAAATACGGTCACAGAGGCGGAAATCATCCGGTTAAAGACCTTGAGACAGGAAGAGTATATATTTCCTCCCAGAACCATGGCTACGTTGTAGACGCAGAGGGACTTGAGGAGAAAAATATCGCACATCCTGCATTTGTAAACGTCAACGACGGAACAAACGAGGGTATGGCATATAACGGAAAGAACATCTTTACTGTACAGTTCCATCCGGAAGCATGCCCTGGACCACAGGATTCCAGTTACCTTTTTGACAGATTCATGAAGATGATGGGAGGAGAGAAATAATGCCAAGGAATAAGGACATAAAAAAAGTACTTGTAATCGGCTCAGGCCCGATCATAATCGGCCAGGCAGCAGAGTTTGACTATGCAGGAACCCAGGCATGCCGCTCCCTGAAGGAAGAGGGCATGGAGGTTGTACTTTTAAACTCCAATCCTGCTACCATCATGACAGATAAAGACATCGCAGACAGAGTTTACATCGAGCCTCTGACTGTTGAAGTCGTAGAGCAGCTGATCCTCAAAGAGAAACCGGACAGTGTACTTCCTACACTGGGCGGACAGGCAGGTCTGAACCTTGCCATGGAGCTTGAGGAAAAGGGCTTCCTGAAAGAGCACAATGTACGTCTCATCGGTACCACAGCAGCTACGATCCGTAAAGCTGAGGACCGTCAGGAATTTAAGGATACAATGGAAAAGATCGGCGAGCCGGTTGCAGCATCCAAGGTCGTAACAACTGTAGAAGACGGTGTTGCGTTTACTCAGACTATCGGTTATCCGGTTGTTCTCCGTCCTGCATATACACTTGGCGGAAGCGGCGGCGGTATCGCGCATAATGAGCCGGAGCTTCGTGAGATCCTTGAGAATGGTCTCCGTCTTTCCCGTGTAGGCGAGGTTCTTGTAGAGAGATGTATCGCCGGATGGAAAGAGATCGAGTACGAGGTAATGCGAGACAGCGCAGGAAACTGCATCACAGTCTGCAACATGGAGAACATTGACCCGGTTGGTGTCCATACCGGTGACTCCATCGTAGTTGCTCCTTCCCAGACCTTAGGAGATAAAGAGTACCAGATGCTCCGTACATCTGCTCTTAACATTATTACAGAGCTTGGCATCACAGGTGGATGTAACGTACAGTACGCTCTTCATCCGGAGAGCTTTGAGTACTGCGTTATCGAGGTTAACCCTCGTGTAAGCCGTTCCTCCGCACTTGCAAGTAAGGCTACCGGTTATCCGATCGCCAAGGTTGCAGCCAAGATCGCACTGGGCTACACACTGGATGAGATCCCGAACGCCATCACAGGCAAAACATACGCAAGCTTCGAGCCGATGCTGGATTACTGTGTTGTTAAGATCCCGCGTCTGCCATTTGACAAATTCATCACAGCAAAACGTACACTGACTACACAGATGAAGGCTACCGGTGAGGTTATGAGTATCTGCCATAACTTCGAGGGCGCTTTAATGAAGGCTATCCGTTCCCTGGAGCAGCATGTAGACAGTCTGATGTCCTATGATTTCTCACATCTTTCTGATGAAGAACTGATGGACGAGCTGAACATTGTGGATGACCGCCGTATCTGGAAGATCGCAGAAGCCCTGAGACGAAATGTTTCCCAGGAGAAGCTTCATGATATCACAAAGATCGACATCTGGTTCATCGATAAGCTGGCTATCCTTGTTGAGATGGAGCAGGCTCTGAAAACTCAGAAGCTGGACAAAGACCTTCTTCTGGAAGCAAAACGTCTGGAGTTCCCGGACTACATCATCGCAGACCTGACAGGAAAGACAGAAGCTGAGATCAAAGACCTGCGTAAAGAGTACGGCATCCGTGCAGCATACAAGATGGTTGATACCTGTGCAGCAGAGTTTGCGGCAGCGACACCATATTACTATTCTGTATACGGCGATGACCAGACAGAGAACGAAGCAATCGAGACAAAAGATAAGAAAAAGATCCTGGTACTTGGTTCCGGCCCGATCCGTATCGGACAGGGTATCGAGTTCGACTTCTGCTCTGTACATTGTACATGGGCATTTGCGAAAGAGGGATATGAGACCATCATCATCAACAACAACCCGGAGACAGTAAGTACAGACTTTGATATTGCAGATAAGCTGTATTTTGAGCCGCTGACACCGGAAGATGTTGAGAATGTTGTAAATATCGAGAAACCGGACGGAGCTGTTGTTCAGTTCGGTGGACAGACAGCCATCAAGCTTACAGAGGCACTGATCAAGATGGGCGTTAAGATCCTTGGAACATCTGCTGAGAACGTAGATGCAGCAGAGGACAGAGAGCTCTTTGATGCCATTCTTGAGAAATGCCAGATCCCGAGACCGAAGGGACACACTGTATTCACAGCAGAAGAGGCGAAAAAAGCTGCCAACGAGCTGGGATATCCGGTACTTGTCCGCCCGTCCTACGTACTTGGAGGACAGGGAATGCGTATCGCTGTCAGCGATGAGGATGTGGAAGAGTATATCGGAATCATCAACCAGATCGCACAGGAGCATCCGATCCTTGTTGATAAATACCTCATGGGTAAAGAAATCGAGGTCGATGCAGTATGCGACGGTGAGGACATCTTGATCCCTGGAATCATGGAGCACATCGAGCGTGCAGGTATCCATTCCGGAGACAGTATTTCCGTATATCCGGCACAGACCATCAGCCAGAAAGCAAAAGATACCATCGCCGAGTACACACGCCGTCTTGCACAGGCACTTCATGTAATCGGTATGATCAATATTCAGTTCATCGTTGTAGGCGAGGATGTATATGTCATCGAGGTTAACCCGCGTTCCAGCCGTACAGTACCGTACATCAGCAAGGTAACAGGAATCCCGATCGTTCCGCTTGCAACAAGAGTTATCCTTGGACATAAGATCAAAGAGCTTGGTTACACACCGGGACTTCAGAAAGAAGCAGAGTACTTCGCAATCAAGATGCCGGTATTCTCCTTCGAGAAGATCAGAGGCGCAGATATCAGCCTTGGACCGGAGATGAAATCCACAGGTGAGTGCCTTGGTATTGCTAAGACCTTCAACGAGGCTCTTTACAAAGCATTCATCGGGGCAGGAATCCGTCTTCCGAAACACAAACAGATGATCATCACTGTTAAGGATGAGGATAAGAAGGACATCATCCCGATCGCAAAACGCTTCGAGGCTCAGGGATACCGTATCTTCGCAACAAGAGGTACAGCAAATGTCCTGACTGAGAACGGAATCAAGGTAACACGCACCAATAAACTGGAGCAGCCGTCTCCGAACCTGATGGACCTGATCCTTGGCCACAAGATCGATGTTGTTATCGACACACCGCCACAGGGTGTTGAGCATCAGAAAGATGGTTTCGTCATCCGTCGTAATGCCATTGAGACAGGTGTTAACGTACTTACAAGCCTTGATACTGCAGAGGCTCTGGTTACAAGTCTTGAGAATACAGACCTGAACAACCTGACTCTGGTAGATATCGCCACCATCGACAATCGATAAAAAATTGTAAATTTTGTGAAATAAAAAAATAAAAGTTTACGAATTGTCAAATATGTAATATACTGATAAGGACGGGGCCGTCGTTCACATACCGGCCCTGTCCTTATCTTGCTTTTGGAAAGGAGTTAACATGATTTTTATAGAATTACTGAAGGTTATCCTTCTCGGTATTGTGGAGGGAATCACCGAGTGGCTTCCGATCAGCAGTACCGGACATATGATCCTTGTGGATGAGTTCATCAAGCTGAATGTATCCGAGGCATTTATGGAATTTTTCCTGGTGGTGATCCAGCTTGGCGCGATCCTGGCAGTTGTTGTACTGTACTGGAACAAGCTGTGGCCTTTTTACATAAGAAAAATCCCGAAGAAAACACAGATGGCACTGCGTAAACAGCCGGCAGTACCCAGAACTGTCCTTACTTTTGTAGAAAAATACTGTGATAAGGATAAGTGGATCCTCTGGTTTAAGATCCTGGTAGCATGTCTGCCGACGATCATCATCGCTCTTCCTTTTAATGACATTATTGAAAAGAAATTTTACAACTATGTGGTCGTTGCCATCATGCTGATCGTTTATGGTGTGCTTTTTATCGTTATCGAGAACTACAACAAACGCCGCAGACCAACCTGCACCAGACTGGATGAGCTTTCCTTTAAGACAGCGCTGATCATCGGCTGCTTCCAGGTGCTTTCCGTGATTCCGGGAACATCCCGTTCCGGATCTACCATTATCGGAGGAATCCTTGCAGGAACATCCCGTACAGTTGCAGCAGAATTTACCTTTTTCCTGGCAATTCCGGTTATGTTCGGAGCAAGTCTTCTGAAACTGGTCAAATTCGGTTTTGCCTTCAGCTCTACAGAGCTGATCATCCTGATCGTAGGTGTTGTGGTATCCTTTGTGGTATCTATTCTTGCCATCAAATTCCTGATGGGATATATCAAGAAACACGATTTTAAAGTATTCGGCTGGTACAGGATCATCCTTGGTATCCTGGTGCTCGGATACTTCGTTGGAAAAACATTTTTAGCATAAAACTGCAATCTGGAGGTAATCATTATGAAATATAAGAAGCTTTTGATCGTACTGACAGCAGTGACGGCGCTTGGTATTGCCGGCTGTGGAAAATCATCAAAGGAAACAGCAGAGGTGACACCAACACCGGTTCCTACAGCCGCACCTACGGCTGCACCGGCTACATCCACACCGCTTCCTACATCTACACCTGCACCGAAGCTGATCGGTGTAAAGACCAGTACTGCAAAATTTGTTTATCTTACCAACAGCACGAAGGGAGAGATCCGTGAGATCTATCTCCGCGCGGCAGGAGGGGAAGAATGGGGCAAAAGTCTTGTTCCTGCAGAAGCTACCATCAAAGATGCGGAGCAGGTGCAGATGTATTACACCCCGGATTCTGCAAGAGATGCCATCTATGATATGAAGCTCGTAGACGGAGACGGAAATGCCTATGAGATCTACAGTGTACAGCTGAGCGATATGGAAAAGGCAAAACTGATGATCGATAACGGAGAAGCATACCTGACCTATACAAGCCTCAGTGACAAGAGTGAGAAGAGCACTATTGGCAATGTGGAAACGGATAACAGTGAGGCGGACAGCAGTGATTCCGCAGACAGCACAGATGCTTCAGATCTGACAGACAGTTCTTCCGGTATCACGGATACTTCTTCCGACAGCAGCGATGGAAGCTATGACAACAGTGATGATGGAAGCTATGATAACAGTGATGACGGAAGCTATGACAGCAGTAATGACGGAAGCTACGACGGCAGCGATGACGGAAGCTACGACAACAGCAGTGATGATGGAAACTATGACAGCAGTGATGATAGCGGCGACTATGTAGATGACAGCAGCAACAGCGGAAGCGGTGACGATTCTCTTGACAACAGTACAGATACAGATGACAGCGGAGACGGAGAGATTGTCTGGGATGATAACGGAGACTGGTCAGAGGAATAAACCGGGATCCTGTAAACAGAGGGAAACATGGAACAGACATTTCTTGAAAAACTGAAACGAGTAAAACCTGGGGATCTGCTTCACATCATCAAGTTTATCCTGGCATTTCCCATTGCGATGGTCTACAGACTTTTTCGCAGGGATCTCTGGCTTCTCTGTGATACAGAGAATGAATGCCGGGATAACGGATTCTGGCTGTACAAATATCTGAGAGAAAATACCAGTGAGGATGCAGTGTACGCCATCAATAGAAAATCTCCGGATTATGCCCGGGTAAAAAATCTGGGACCTGTGATCCAGTATGGAAGCTTCCGCCACTGGATCTACTATCTGGCTGCATCAAAAAATATCAGCTCCCAGAAAATGGGAAAACCAAACGCAGCCATCTGCTATGTGCTGGAGGTTTACGGAATCCTACGGAACAAGCGGGCGTTCCTGCAGCATGGGATCATTACGGCAGATCTTAGTTTTCTGTATTATCCCCATACAAAAATGAGCCTTTTTGTTACCAGTACCTATGATGAGTGGAAATATGTCAATGACCGGTACGGATATCCGGAAGGCTATGTGCAGGAGCTGGGACTGTGTCGTTTTGACCAGCTTCATGATATGAAGGTAAAAAAGAACCAGATTCTGATCATGCCGACCTGGCGTATGTATATCCGCAATGAGATCTCAGCCTCTGATCACGAGCTGGAAGCACAGAAATTCATGGAAACCGATTATTACCGGTACTGGGATGCACTTCTCAAGGATGAGAGACTGATCCGCTATATTGAGGAGAACGATCTTCAGATCATCTTTTATCCGCACAGGGAAATGCATCGGTTCCTGAAATATTTTCATGTGGATCATCCGAAGATCACAGTGGCGTCCTGGCCTGAGTACGATGTGCAGACACTCCTTAAAGAGTCCGCAGTGCTGGTGACTGATTTTTCCAGTGTGGCCATGGACTTTGCCTACATGAAAAAGCCACTGGTCTACTACCAGTTTGACAATGAAAAATTCCGGCAAAGTCATCATCAGATCGGGTATTTTGATTTCCGGAAAGATGGCTTCGGTCCGGTATGTGTAACGGAACAGGAAGTAACGGACTGGCTGATCTGCCTGCATAAGCAGGGATTTGCCAATGAAGAGATCTATCTGGAAAGACACGGAAAATATTTTGATCTGTGGGATACAAAGAACTGTGAAAGAAATTACAAAGCGATCAAAGAAATGTAACAGGTGGTGAAAAATTGCAGCAGTTAATGGAGGCTCCGGCGGAGATCAAGGTAAAAACCAGGAAATTTTCGCTGACAAAAGGAACCATAAAGATCAGTTTTGAGCTGGAAGGATCCAGAGGAAGGATCCGTTCCCTGAAGCTGAAACAGCGAAATGCAGTGCTGGATACAAGCTTTCCTTTTGAAATGCAGACAGCAAAAAAAGGAAATACGATCGTGTATCATGCACAGATCAATGTAGATCAGTATCCGATGGAAACCGCATTCTGGGATGTGGTGGCATCTGTGGATAAAGAAGGAAAAGGAAATTATGAGGATGCGATCCTGGGAGGCTTAAGTTCAAAACTTAAACTTAAGCTGATCCTTTTTCCAAGATGGACCAGAACCGGGGATGGGCATATGGTTTATCCCTTTGTCAACGGAGCAAGGCAGTTTACCATTCAATACCGGAAATATGATCCGAAATATGACAGCTATGCATTTATAGCAAAAGAATTTCTTGCATTATTCTGCTATTTTATCCTGAAACCTTACTGGGATCATAAGAAATTATGGCTGATCTGCGAGAAATACTGTACAATGGCACAGGACAACGGCCTCTATTTTTTCCGGTACTGTATGGAGCATGCACCGGAGAAGGACAGAAGTCGGATTTTTTATGTAATAGATAAAAAATGTCCGGATTATCAGGCTGTAAAAGAGTATGATGCCAATGTGATCCAGTTCATGTCATTTAAGTACATGATCTATCTCAGCGCTGCACGGTATCTGATATCTACCGATGCAATCCGGCATTTTTATATCTGGGATTCGCCCAACAGCATCTACAAGGTTCTGTATCAGGCACGGAAGAACATCGTATTTCTCCAGCATGGAGTGATGGGCTTCAAGCAATGCCACAGGACCTTCCATAAAGGCGGAGGCAATCAGATGGCACTGTTTGTGGTGTCTTCGGGTTATGAACAGAAGATCATCCATGATTATTTCGGATACGATAATGAAGAGATCATTATCACCGGACTGGCCAGATGGGATGTGCTGGAGGACAAGTCGGATCCGGCTCATAAAGAGATCCTGCTGATGCCTACATGGAGAAGCTGGCTGGAGGATATCAGCGAGGAGCAGTTCAAAAAAAGTGAATACTATCAGCGTTATAAAGCATTTCTGCAGGATGAGAGGCTTAAGACTCTTCTGGAAAAGGAAAATATCACGCTGAATTTTTATATCCATCCGAAATTCCGGGAACATATCCGGAGCTTTCAGGTGGAAGACAGGCATATCCGTCTGATCCCATTTGGGACTATGCCGCTGAATCAGCTTCTGATGAGCTGTCATATGCTGATCACCGATTATTCTTCTGTTTCCTGGGATGTCTACTATCAGGAAAAACCGGTGGTATTTTATCCCTTTGATCTGGAAACCTATGAGAAAGTCCAGGGAAGCTATATGGACTACAAAAAAGATGTTTTCGGAGATCTGGCATGGGATCAGAACCAGCTGGTAGACCTTATCGGAGAATATGCGAGGAACGGATTCCGTGAAAAACCGGAATTTTCAGGAAGAAGAGATGAGCTTCTTCCCTACAGGGACAATGACAACAGCAAACGAATTTATGAATATATAGCCAATGCTCAAATACCGGACAAACTGAAAAGAAGGCTGAAAGAGAAAAAATTTTAATGTAAGGATACAAAAGGAGCAATATGAACAGGGAGTATGAATTTTCAGTAGTTGTTTTTGCAAAAGATACCGCAAAGCTTTACAGAACCTTTAAAAATGTACGTGAGGTCACACCGGAAGGAACGGTACAGATCCTTGCAGTATGCATTGCAGGAGATATGGATATTCCTGATGAACGGGACATGCGGGAGCTGGAGGAAGCCGGAGAAAAGGAGAAAGAGCTCAAGGACGAAGAGCTGGATAAGATCTACGGAGAGTTCAATCCGGAGGATCCTCGTTTCCGGGAGATGCTGGATGACCGGGATCTTTTATATATTGACGGACTGGAATGTGGGGATCTTGTGGCGGAGCTGAAGGATAAGATAGCTGGAAGCTATGTTGTTTTTGCAAAAGCCGGAATCCGTTTTTCCCCAAAATCCAGTGCAGAGATCAGACGCTGCTTTGAGGAAGAAAACAGAGATGTTGTCCTAACAAAGATCCGTGGAAAAGGAAATATCTATGTGCGGGAGCATAATAATTACTGTAACCGTTTCACCGAAAAAACAACGCTGGATAACAATGTATATCTTCTGCATCAGCTGTATACCGCTTACACATTTGCCGCAGATCAGGTGAAATGGGTATCCGAGATCCGTCCGGAGATCTGGTATCTGGATGTGATGACCATGGTATATCAGTCCGTTGTAAGCTGCCGGAGTCTGGGAGTGGCTTCAGGGGAAGATATCTATGTGCAGATCCTTGCGGACCATCTCATGGTGGAGGACTGGAAGAATATGCTGCAGGATCCGGACCAGCTGGAGGTATTTTATCAGGAATTTTTCCGAAAGATCGCAGACTGCAGAATAAAAGAAAATCCTGTTCATGAAAAAAATGCAGATTATGTGCTGCTGTATTACAGCGCAAAAATAGCTGATATCATATTTGATAACGAGAAGCTTGATGAAGAGAAAAAGTGCAGATATGAGGAAGGTATCGAAAGCTTCCTGAAGCAGATGGAGTTTCCGGAGATCGTGATGTCCAATCAGCATATCAGCAGGGCAAACAAAGTATATCTTCTCCGGAAATATTATCCGGATATATGCAAAAAATTTCCGGATCAGGCAGACACGATCCTGAATCCCATATATGACAATCTCCGTGTCAAGATATTCCAGCCGGAAAAAGACCAGCTGCACTGTGAATTTTCCATTGTGGAGCCTGTGAGCAGGACAAACCGTGCATATATGATGACTGGTGGCAACACCTATGAAGCCAGATGGAAATATACACTGGAAAGAACCGGCTGGTGCAGAGAAGAAAGTGCCGTTGAGAAGCTGTATATCGTGGACATTCCGCTTTCCGAGATCCGGGAGTTTATCAGCTGGGGCACAGGCACAGATGGACATATAAATAAAATGTACAATATTTCCTACGGAAAATATGTGCCATTTACAAAGAAGCTGCCGCTTTTCCTGCATATAGAGGATAAGCTTCTGTATCTTAACGAAAAAGTCCGGATGATCCGTGGAGAGGATCAGGAAGATGCAAAGGTTCTGGGCCATCAGTATGAAGTAACGGTAGAGCCATACAGTCAGAGTAGGGAGAAACAGCTGAAGAAAAAACGCACCAAAGCAATATTTTCTCAGGGAAAGGCCGGAAAAAAGGCAGTTCTCGTACGTAAGCTCTACGAGATGCAGAAGGCAAAGCAGAAAAAGCAGATCTGGCTGATCTCCGATCGTACAACACGCGGAGATGACAACGGCGAAGTGATGTTCCGCTATCTCTGCGCCAATCCGGACCCTACGGTGGAGCCGTACTTTGTAGTCAACAAGGATACACAGGATTATGTGGAAATGAAGAAGCTTGGAAAGGTTGTGGAGCCTTTCTCCTGGAAGCATAAGCTTCTGTTCCTGCTGAATGAATTTTCACTGTCCTCCCAGGCTAACAAACCGGTGATCAATCCTTTTGGAAAGCTGGAGTATCTGTACCGCGATATCATCTATGACAAAAAGCTGGTATTTTTGCAGCATGGTGTGACCAAAGACAACCAGTCCAAGTGGCTGAACAAATACAACCGTAATCTTTTCGGATTTATCGTCAGCACAAAGCCGGAATATGATTCTGCCTTTACCTATGACTATTTTTATCCGGAAAAAAATATCTGGCTTACGGGAATGCCGCGTTATGACCGTCTGGTTCATGATGAGCGTAAGTATGTGACGGTGATGCCTACCTGGCGCAAAAGCCTTTCCTCAGGAACCGATGCCAGAGGGGTATGGCAGCTTGGAAAAGAATTTCAGGAAAGCGAATATTTCCATTTTTATGATGATCTTCTCAACAACGAAAGACTTCTGGGAGCGGCAGAGAAGTACGGATATACCATCTGCTTCATGCCTCACCCAAATACCATTGACGGTCTGCATATGTTCCGTCATGATCCACGGGTAAAATTTATGGATTCGTCTTATTCCTACAAGGACATTTTTGCCCAGACAGATCTGATGATCACGGACTATTCTTCGGTTGCCTTTGATTTTGCATATTTGAGAAAACCCATCGTATACTCCCAGTTTGACAGAGACAGCTTTTTCAGTGGCGCGCATTCCTACACAGAGGGATACTTTGACTATGAGAGAGATGGCTTCGGAGAGGTGGAGCATACACTGGACGGAACTGTGGACCGGATCATCGAATATATGGCAGACGGCTGTCAGATGAAAGAGGAATATCGGAAACGAATGGATGAGACCTTTGCATTTAATGACCGTAACTGTTCCAAACGAGTTTATGAGAGGATCATCGAGAATCGGTAATATGGAGGTTGGATTTTGGAAGGAAAGCAGGCAATAAAGTTTGATAAATATAATTCTCAGGTGATGAAGGGCATTGCCATTGTTATAATGCTGTTCCATCATATGTATCTGAGTCAAGATAGATTTGAGGGGCTGAATGTTGTTTTCACTCCGTTTTCAGCAGATCGGATCATGTATCTGTGCAGAACATTTAAGATCTGTGTACCGATCTATGCATTTATTTCCGGATACGGACTGTATCTCAGTTACAGAAAAAATAATTCTACACCTGGCAAGTGGACAGCCAAAAGACTGATAAAAACAATGGGAGGGTTCTGGATTATATGGGGGCTTTCTGTTGTGAGCTCACAGCTTTATAACGGCTATGCCGTGGCCAGATATTTCGGAAACGGAAATATTGCCAAAGGTGTTAGCGCAATGGTGCTGGATTTTTTTGGTCTGGCGAAACTTTTCGGAACTTCGACTCTGAACGGAACCTGGTGGTATATGAGTGCGGCGATCATTTTTATCATCTGCGTGCCACTGTTTATGATAAAGGAAGAATATCTGGTATTTATTCTTGTGGCTGTTGCAGCATTTCCACGGATAATTTCCCTGGAGGTTATGGGAATTACGGGTATTTATGCATTTTTACCGGTATTTCTCATGGGAATGTGTGTAGCCAAGTATGATCTGTTTAACCGATGGTTTAAGATATGGAATGCTGGAATGAAGCATGTTTTCAAATTTCTTCTGGAGCTTCTTGCGGTGTTTATTTTGTATAAAGCGTACAGAACTTTGCCGCTGACGGTATACAGTGAGATCCACTGGGGTGTGTATCCAATTGTATTTATGGCATTTTGCTGCGAATTTATTAATGTCATTCCGGGAGTGCGACAGATTTTATTGTTCCTCGGAAAACATTCCATGAATATATTTCTGATACATACATTTATAAGAAAATCTTCTTTTGTGTATGTGAGTGGATATTTTCTGACCAATACACTGACGCTTCTGCTGGCTTCACTGGCAGTGTCCATAGCGCTGGAATGGCTGAAAAAGGTAAGCGGATACAACCGCCTGATCCAGAACATCTGTGTGAAAATAGGATAATAAAGATAAAGGAGAAAGACCTGCCATCGTCTGTGGCAGGTCTTGTTAAAGTATGAAAGCAAAAAAAACAGTTTGTATATATTGGTTGATATTAGTAGTGGTTTTTGGATGTATTATTGGTGCCAGAAGTACAGAGATAAAGGTCGAGGCTGCTGAAAGAACGGTACGATTTTGGGATAACAGTGGAAATTATCTTCAGAAATCTGGCGGGAACTGGTATTTGAAAGATTCTAATAAGCGAAAACTTACCGGATTACGTTATTTGTCAATCCCAAAGACAGAGTTTTTAAAAACAGGATTTTATATGTTTGATAAAAACGGAAAACTTTTGAGAAAACAATCCGTGTATTATTTTGATAAAAAGACAGTTTCTGGTGTCCGCTTTGATAAATACCACATCACAGACTCCAATGGAAGAATTTCAAAGGGAGAGCGTGGCTTTGTAAACGTAGCTGAACAGAAGGTACGGGGCAAAAAAATTATCGCAGGCATTTATTATGTGGAAGCGTACGGAAAACTGGCTGATCGTGGAACAGTACGCTATATAAGACAGAGAAGATTCGGTGGGCGTAATTTTAAAAGTGGTTATTATTATTTCTATGGAACCGGAAGAATCTGCATGCGTCCGTCTTTTCATAAAGTGAACAAAACAGTTCAGGGAAAAAAGTTTAACGGAATCTATTATTTTGGCAATGATAATGGGAGAATGGTACAGAAGGCAGGGTGGGTAACCTGTGAGGGCCAGCAATATTATGTAGACCAAAATGGAAAAATGCTGGTGAACCGGTGGAAAGATGGTTATTACCTGAAATCGAACGGAACCATTGCGAAAAATATGAAAACACCGGATGGTCAGTATGTGGACTGGCAGGGAAGAAAAAGTACAAGATCAGAGTATGCTCTAAGTGCATTTAAATCGGAATTGGAGAGCTTTGTTTCTGCCTACGGTGGAAACTGGTCTGTTTATATAAAAGATCTGAAAACAGGAAATGTTGTAAACATAAATGATCGGGAAATGTATCCGGCAAGTACGATCAAGGCATTTGTGATGGCGTCGGTCTATGATCAGATCCGTCAGGGAAAAATGCAATACAGCTCCGGTGTGTACAGCTTGCTGTGGGATATGATCACCGTCAGTGATAATGAATGTTATAATGAACTGGTAAGGCGTCAGGGAGGCGGAAGCTTTGTAGGAGGAACGGCTGTAGTGAACCAATATCTTCGAAAGAACGGTTACAAAAATACCGGTTGTCACAGTTCCCTGCATCCGTCTTCTTCTGCCTGGAGCAGTGATGGCTGGCGTAACACGGCATCTGCAAAAGATTGTGGGATACTCTTAGAAAAAATCTATCGAGGTCAGTGTGTTTCTCAACAGTATTCCAGAGAAATGCTAAATCTTTTACTGCATCAGACGAAACGATACAAAATTCCATCAGGTCTTCCGACAGGTATAGTATGCGCGAACAAAACTGGTGAGACAAGCTCAGTTCAGCATGATATGGCAATCGTCTATGGAAAGAAAACAAATTATGTATTATGTATATTTTCAGAAGGTGCTTCCGAAGATCATTTACTGCATGGAATCCGTTCGATTTCTTCAAGAGTATATCAATATCTGAATAAATAAAGATCAGCCAGCAGTCATAGGATCAAGAAACTTCCTTAATTGGGCAAAAATAAGGAGTGATCATTGACGTGCTGGCTGATTTTGTATTATCAAAGAAATGGTTGCGGAAGAATTTTTTACATAAGCGTTTTTCTTAGCCCTAAATATGCCGGATATTTCCGGTGTCAGTAGTATCGTATCCGGTTTGAAGAGCTAAAAACCGGCGGAAAGGTTCGGATGCAATGGTTTCCGCTACGGCCTGAAAGCCGGGGGTGCTCAGATTTTTGGTCTGCATAACCAGGAAGAGTGATTCCTGGCAAACAGGAAGAAAATCCAGCTCCGGAAAGTTTCTCGCTACACAGGCCTCGCCAAGAGCTATGTCTGCCTGTCCGCCAGCCACTGCAGCAGCCGTGGAGTGATCGGTAACAAGCTCATTTCGATATCCGGATATGGAATCCGGTGAAATTTCGGAAGACAGAAGTGTACGGTCAAGAAGGATGCGACGGCTGCTTCCTTTTTCGCGGTTCACAAAAATAATATCTGCCCGTGTAAGATCAGAAAATCCCCGGATATTCTTGGGATTTTCTTTTTTTACATAGAAGCCGACGGGATATTGACACAGAGAGATCACAGTCAGTGGGATACCGGGTATAAGGCTATGGATATCTTCCGGTGAGGCGGATGCACAGGCAATGTGGACTTTTTCAAAATAGAGAGAATACAGTCCGTTGTAGGTATTCATGTGAGACTGCAGAACAGGCAGATTGTCCGGGTGTGTGGGAAGCTGATTCAGGAGAAGATCCAGAGCCGGAGAAGCCTGTCCGCTGATGATCAGTCCACTGGAATGCAGAAGATAATCCCTTTTCAAAAGAGAACTCTCCGGCTGGTGATCATAAGACTGAGCAGAAGACGCAGAACATTCCGAACCCTTAAGATACTGAGACAGCTGTTCCTCGCTGACCCGCAGCTGTTTGCCGACTTTGGAGGAGGAAAGCTCTCCGCGTTTGATCAGGTCATATACTGTGGATTTTTTGATCTTTAGTTTATCTGCAACTTCCTGTGCTGTGTAGACTTTATTCATCGATACCTACCATAACATTGGTTGCCTTAATAACTGCGTAAGCATCAGAGCCTACTTTCAGTCCAAGTTCTTCCACCGCCGCACAGGAGATGGTAGCAGTGATGATATTTCCACCACCGATATCGATGGAAACGATGGAATTTACAGCTCCCTGGTTGATGTTGATGATTTTTCCTTTTAACTGATTACGTGCACTGAGTTTCATAAGTAAGTCTCCTTTTTTTGAATATTGAATGAACCGGATCAGGCAAGTTCTCTGCTTCCGTTGTGCAGAGCAATGAACCTTGTGTGGGATTTGTCTGTATCAGGAGTGCTGTAAGCCACTCATGATAAGAAACGAAGCGGATCGTGAACATCCGCCTGGCTTGTCAACTATGTATTTATGATAGCACTTGTAGAGAAAAACAGCAATGCCTTATAGCTTGACAAGAAACTTTCCTTTCGGTAAAATTAAACAAAACCATTCAAAACTAAACAAAACTGAACGAAACGGAAAAGGAGGGAAACAAAAGATGAAGAAAAAAATCTTAGCAGCCCTTACCGCGGGAATTTTAACAACAGGCCTTATGACCGGAACTGTTTTTGCGGCAGACACAGAAGCGAAAGGTGATGAGAACCTGAAGGGAGAGGTTTATGCATTTATTGCTGCCAGCCTCAGCAATTCCATGGAGGAGATCCAGAAGGATTTCAATGAGCTTTATCCGAATGTAACGATCTATTACAGTGCAGACAGTTCAGGTACACTGCAGACACAGATCGAGGAAGGTGCACGCTGTGATCTTTTCTTTTCAGCAGCAGATAAACAGATGGATGCCCTCACAGAGGAAAAACTGACAAAGGAAGACACCGTTAAGGATCTTCTTGAGAACAAAGTCGTTCTGATCAGACCAAAGGACGGAGAGACAAAGGTAACAGGATTCGAGAATATCACAGACGCTGAGAATATGGCGCTTGCAGGAGAGGATGTTCCGGTGGGACAGTACTCCCGTGAGATCTTTAGCAATCTTGGGATCATGGACGATGTAAACAAAATGGAGATCAACGAGTGCAAGAATGTAACGGATGTACTTGCAGCAGTCAGTGAAGGAAGCAATGAGGTTGGTGTTGTATATGCGACAGATGCTGCATCTGTTACTGATAAAGTAGATATCATCGCAGAGGCGCCGGCAGACAGCCTTAAGACGCCGGTTCTTTATCCTGTGGGACTTATCGAGGACAAGGAAGCATCGGAAGACGATACCAGGGCTGCAGAGGCTTTTCTTGATTATGTGGAGTCTGACGCAGCAATCAAGGTATTTGAGGACTATGGATTTACAGCATATGAGGCTGAGGATTCCGAGGATGCCACAGAAGCTTCTGCAGACAACACGGAGGCTGAGGACAGCACAGCTTCCGCAGACAGCACATCCAAATGAGTATGGTGTAGAAAACCGGCAGGCAGTAAATATTGAAACACAGTAAATGCCGGCACAGGAATGAAATATGACAGAACTTTTGAGAGAAATAAACTGGAGTCCTCTGTGGATTTCCTTAAAAACAGGTCTGGCAGCCACAGTGATCGCTTTTTTTCTGGGAATATTTTGCGCCCGAAAGATCATGAAGCTGAAGCCGGGAGCCAGAGCAGTACTGGATGGGATCCTTACTCTTCCGCTGGTACTTCCTCCTACAGTGGCTGGATTTTTTCTGCTACTGATCTTCAGTCTGAAAAGGCCCTTCGGAAGCTTTCTTCTGGATAATTTTGATATTAAGATCGTGCAGACCTGGAAGGGCTGTGTGATCGCAGCGGCAGTGATCGCATTTCCGCTGATGTACCGCAATGCACGGGCTGCTTTTGAACAGGTGGATATAAATCTTATCCATGCAGGCCAGACTCTGGGGATGAGCGACAGCCGGATCTTCTGGCGGGTAGTCATGCCTGCGGCAGGACCGGGGATCGCATCCGGAACAGTGCTGGCATTTGCACGTGCAATCGGAGAATATGGCGCAACCTCCATGCTTGCCGGAAATATCCTTGGAAAAACCAGAACAGTTTCTGTTGCCATTGCATCAGAGACAGCAGCCGGAAATTACGGAACTGCAGGATTCTGGGTCGTTGTGATCGTGCTGATCTCCTTTGTGATCGTAGCGCTGATCAATATCGTATCCGGAAGAGGAATGAAAACAAGAAGGTGGATCTGATGGCAGTCAAAGTAAATATCGAAAAAAACTTCCGTGATTTTTCCCTGAAGGTAGATTTTGAAGGCAGTTCGGCAGCCATTGGGCTTCTTGGTGCTTCCGGCAGCGGAAAAAGCATGACCTTACGCTGTATTGCAGGAATCGAAACACCGGATAAGGGAAGGATCGTCATCAATGGAAAAACAGTGTTTGATTCTGAAAAAGGGATCAATTTGAAACCGCAGAAGCGTCGGATCGGATATCTGTTTCAGAATTATGCGCTGTTCCCAACCATGACAGTGGAACAGAACATCCGCTGCGGTTATCGTGGGGAAAAATCCTCCGCCAGAGAAAAAGTGGCAGATCTGATCCGGCGATATCATCTGGAGGGGCTGGAGAAGCGCCTGCCCTCACAGCTTTCCGGCGGACAGCAGCAGAGAGTGGCACTGGCCAGAATGATGATCGGAGAGCCGGAAGCTATTCTTCTGGATGAGCCGTTTTCCGCACTGGACGGTTACTTGAAGGATGTGCTCCAGCGGGAGATGCAGGATTTCCTCAAGGACTATCCGGGAGATATGATCCTTGTGACACACAGCAGAGATGAGGCCTATAAATTCTGCAGGGAGCTTTCCATTGTACATGAAGGCAGGATCCTTGTGACCGGGGAGACAAAGCAGCTGTTTGAGAGACCGGGACTTCTGGAGGCAGCAAAGCTTACCGGCTGTAAGAATTTTTCCAGAGCGGAGAGGCTGGGACCTCACGAAATCTATGCGGCGGACTGGAAAATGAAGCTCCATACCGAAGAAAACGTAGATATGGATATTACCCATGTAGGGATCCGCGGCCACTGGATCCGCCCGGAATCAGAGCCGGGTGAGAACTGTATGGCAGTGCAGGTAGACCAATACATAGAAACTACATTTGAACATCAGTATATGATCCGAAACAAAGCGGAAGAGAATGCTACCGGATTATGGTGGATGCGTCCCAAAAACAGCTTTACGGAGGATCCGGATAAAGATCTTCCGGAATATCTGTATCTTCCACCGGAGCATCTGATGCTGCTGAAATAAAGAACCCCCAGAAACAGACATTATCTGCTGTTTCCGGGGATTTTTTGTGTTCCTGCATTTTGGATGGATTTTTACGAGCAGAATCTATTTTCCATGATTTCCGGAATAGGTAATGTAATCGGACACCATCATGGCAAGCTTGAAGGCCAGTGCATCCTCAAAGGTACGGATATCCAGGCCAAAACGCTTCTGTAGCTTTTCAAAACGGTACACCAGAGTATTCCGGTGCACATAGAGCTGTCTGGAGGTTTCAGAAAGGTTCAGGTTATTTTCAAAGAAGGTCCGGATGATATTGAGGGTTTCGTCGTCAATAGATTCCAGGGATTCTTCTCCGAAGATCTCGCCTACGAACATGTTGCAGACCTGAGTGGGAAGCTGATAGATCAGACGGCCAATGCCCAGACGGTTATAACCGAAAACATTTTTGTCAGCATAAAAGATCTTGCCGACCTCCAGGGCAGTGCGGGCTTCCTTGTAGGCATCGGAAAGCTCCATGATATCATCTGCAACATTGCTGTAGGAAACCCAGGCAGAGGTCATAGCTTCTGTATTGAGCATATCCACCAGCATGCAGGCGATACCCTCCAGTTCTTCGTAGCTTTCGGTGCTCTGAAGCTCACGTACTACGATGATGCCGGAATCATCCAGTGCAGTGATAAAATCCCGTGTGCGGGCAGAAAAGATGTTGCGGATGGTAGCCAGGGCATTTTCGTCCTTGTGCTGCTTGGTTTCCACAAGAAATACCGCACGGCGGGCAGAAGGTGTGATATGAAGACGGGCAGCCTTGTTAAAAGCTTCTACCTGGGAATAACGGTCCAGGAGAAGATTCTGCATAAAGGAGTTCTTGTCTGTTTTTTCCGTATAGGCAGTGAGGAGACTTTCTACCTGGCAGACAGCAAGCTCTCCGATGGTAGAAGCCTGCTCTCCGGAGCCCCATACGATCAGAAGCATATTGCTCTGAGGTATGTTGTTCAGCTTGTACAGACTGCAGCTGCGGTTGGAGATGCATAAGGCAGGATCCTCCCGAAACTGAGCAAGCTTTTCAGAAGAAGGAAGTCGGCGGTCCCCTGTGGAAATGTATATCTGGTCATTTTCATCCAGAATACAGAAATCAAGACCGCTGATCCGGTTCCAGTCATCCAGACATTTTTGAATTGTTTGCTGTATTTTCATAAAAAGCGTCCTTTCTGATGTGAAATAAAACTAGTGAAATAAAAAGAAACCCCGGGAAATCATATCCCCCGGGGTTACATTCTGTTTTTATGATTCGACGAGAATTAGTTTGTGATAGTAAGCTCTGTCTCTTTGTCGAAGAAGTGAGCTTTCTCCATATCGAATGCAAATCTGATCGGATCACCGGTCTTAGCTGTTGTACGAGGATCAACTCGTGCTGTAACCTGAGTTCCGTCAACATCGAAGTACAGGAATACTTCAGCACCAAGAAGCTCGTAAACTTTAACTACGGAGTTCATTGGTTTGCTTGGAGATGTCTCAAGGAACATCTGAGAATCATGAATATCCTCAGGACGGATACCAAGAACAACTTTCTTTCCAACATAGCCTTTGTCTTTCAGGACTTTAGCCTTAGCTGCCGGAACGATAACCTCATGCTCACCACCGATCGTAGCAACTACATTGCCGCCTTTTTCGGAGATAACAGCATCAAGGAAGTTCATCTGCGGAGATCCCATGAATCCTGCAACGAAGAGGTTGCCTGGTTTCTGATACAGGTTCTGTGGTGTATCAACCTGCTGAACAACACCGTCTTTCATAACAACGATTCTGGTACCAAGTGTCATAGCCTCTGTCTGGTCATGTGTTACATAGATGATGGTAGCACCAAGTCTTTGATGGATCTTGGAGATCTCGATACGCATCTGTACACGAAGCTTAGCATCCAGGTTGGAAAGAGGCTCATCCATAAGGAATACCTTAGGATTACGAACGATAGCACGTCCCATAGCAACTCGCTGTCTCTGACCACCGGAAAGAGCCTTCGGTTTACGATCAAGAAGCTTGTCAAGGTCAAGGATTCTTGCTGCTTCACGAACAGCCTTGTCAATCTGGTCCTTCGGAACTTTACGAAGCTTAAGTCCGAATGCCATGTTATCATAAACTGTCATATGAGGATACAGAGCGTAGTTCTGGAATACCATTGCGATATCACGGTCCTTAGGCTCAACATCGTTCATGACTTTGTCACCGATCTTAAGTGTACCACCGCTGATCTCCTCAAGACCTGCGATCATACGAAGTGTTGTAGATTTTCCACATCCGGATGGTCCTACGAAGATGATGAATTCTTTGTCTTCGATCTCCAGGTTGAAATCTTTAACTGCCTGGAAGCCGTTCGGATAAGTTTTATTAATGTGAGATAATGATAAACTTGCCATTGTTGTTTCCCTCCAAAATTAATATATTGTTTTACGTAATTTCCTTTGCTGGTTAACAGTATATCGAAAATGAGAGAAAAGGGCTAGAGCTGAATCTTACAAAGTTTCCGGCAGTTTCTTGTCATTCTGACGAAAAAACGAAAGGGGATTTTTCGTCATTTTGTCAAAACGACGGTTTCCTATGTACAGGTTCACGAAACATTATACGGTATTCAGGCAGAATCCTCAATATGTAAAAAAAGTTCAAACGAGTTATTTACAACTAACCTAAGTTGGAGTATACTAACTTATTAGATAAAAGAAAAGTTTTCTCAATAAAGGAGGGATCAGAATGCATATTGCAGAAGCCGAAACAGAAGAGAAAAAAACAGGATGCTACCGACATACAGAGATGCAGAGGGATCTTATTATAGAGAAACTGAAGGAGAAGGGGCTCCGCATCACCAGACAGAGAAAGATTCTTCTGGACATTATCCTGGAGGGAGAGTGCTCCTGTTGTAAGGAAATCTATTACAGGGCTTCCGCACTGGATCCGAAGATCGGTGTAGCTACAGTATACCGTATGGTCAATACGCTGGAATCCATCGGTGCTATCAGCCGAAAGAATATGTATCGCGTGGCATGCAGCACAAAAGGCGCCTGCACAGTAGAACTGGATGATGATACGATATGCCATCTGTCCGGACAGAAGCTTAATGAAGTGATCCTTGCAGGACTTCGGGCCTGCGGGGAGATCAGTGAACAGAATATCCGTACCCTGGCGCTGCTGCCTATTCATGAGGTTGGGTGAGTATGGAAAAGCTATGGCACAATATAATAGGAAAGAAGAGGTTTGTACAGACTAAGAATTAGATAGATTAAACTATTAGTAAAAATTAACTGTTAGGCAAAAATAACTGAAAATTTAACGAATTGTGTTGAGTTCGCACAAAAAACACTGGACTTTTTTTTACAGACATTTTATAATAATGAAAATATCGGGGCGGACATGAAAAATCCTCACCGGGAATCAGAAAAAAATAAAAATCATATATCAGGAGGAAATTATTATGGTAGACTTTAAATTCAAGAAATCAGGACTTTTTGCAGCAGGCGTTCTTTTCGGTACAGCAGGAATCAAGATCCTCACAAGCAAGGATGCGAAGAAGCTTTACACAGGATGCACAGCAGCCGTTTTAAGAGCTAAGGACTGCATCATGAAAACAGCTACGAATCTTCAGGAGAATGCTGAAGATATTTATGCTGAAGCTAAGGAGATCAATGAGGAAAGAGCAGTAGCTGAAGAGGCTGTAGAGGATGTTGAGAAAGAAGCAGAGGAAACTGCAGATGAGGATGCATTCAAAGAAACAGCAGAAGAGACAGAAGAAGCAGCAGAAGAGACAGCTGAGTAAAGAGGCGATTTTCCGTGAAATTTTATATCAAACATGAGACAAGAGGCCGGCTTCGTATCCATCTTGCTCAGAAGAGGATGAGCTACGGGCAGGCAGATACGCTGTTGTATTATCTCGAGAATCTTGATGGAGTGGTTTCTGCCAAGGTATACGAGAGAACCTGTGACGCAGTTGTAAATTATCGGGGCAGCAGAGCTGCGGTTATCCGTGGTATCAGCGAATTTCATTATCAGGATGTAGAGGTTCCTTCACAGGTGCTGCAGAGCTCAGGGAGAGCACTGAATGCAGAATATCAGGAGAAGCTGATCTCCAGGGTGATCTGCCATTACGGAAGAAGGCTTTTTCTGCCATATCCGCTGAATGCCATTTATACAACAGCTACTTCCCTGAAATATATCTGGAAGGGAATCGATACACTTCTTCACCGTAAGATCGAGGTGCCGGTCCTGGATGCCACTGCAATTGGAGTGTCTGTATTACGTCAGGACTTTGGTACTGCAGGCTCCATCATGTTCCTGCTTGGGATCGGAGAGATCCTGGAAGAGTGGACGCATAAGAAATCCGTAGGTGATCTTGCAAGAACCATGTCCCTGAATGTTGGCAGGGTATGGCTGAAGAGAGAGGATCAGGAGATCCTGGTAGAGTCCGGAGAGGTCCAGCCGGGAGATGAGGTTGTTGTACGTATGGGTACCGTAATTCCTTTTGACGGAAGTGTTACAGATGGAGAGGCTATGGTCAACCAGGCTTCTCTTACCGGTGAGTCTGTACCTGTATGCAAGAAAGGGGGCAGCGTTGCCTATGCAGGCACTGTTGTGGAGGAAGGTGAGATCACCATCCGCGTAAAGACGGTAGGTGGTTCCAGCCGCTATGACAAGATCGTTACCATGATTGAGGAGTCTGAGAAGCTGAAATCTTCTTTGGAGGGAAAGGCAGAGCATCTGGCAGATAAGCTGGTTCCCTATACTCTTGGAGGAACAGCACTTACATATCTCCTCACCAGAAATGCCACCAAGGCCCTTGCGATTCTGATGGTGGATTTCTCCTGCGCGCTTAAGCTTGCAATGCCGATCTCTGTATTGTCTGCGATCCGTGAGGCCGGTACACATAAGGCTACAGTTAAGGGCGGTAAATATCTGGAAGCAATGGCTGAGGCAGATACCATCGTATTTGATAAGACAGGAACTCTGACAAAGGCGAAGCCAACCGTTGTGGATGTGGTTCCTTTTGACAACAATGATCCGGAGGAGATGCTGCGTATCGCCGCATGTATGGAAGAGCATTTCCCACACTCCATGGCCAAGGCTGTTGTCAGTGCTGCCAGGAAGAAGCATCTGGCCCATGAGGAGATGCATTCAAAGGTTGAATATGTAGTAGCGCATGGAATTTCCACTACGATCGAAGACCATAAGGCCGTGATCGGAAGCTATCACTTTGTATTTGAAGATGAGAAATGTCTGATCCCGGAGGATGGCAAGGAGAAATTCGACAATATTCCGGAAGAGTATTCCCATCTGTATCTTGCCATTGACGGACGTCTTGCAGCCGTGATCTGTATTGAAGATCCTCTTCGTGAGGAGGCGAAAGCTTCTGTAGAAGCACTGCGTGGGGCAGGGATTTCCAAGATCGTTATGATGACAGGGGACAGTGAGCGTACAGCAGCAGCCATTGCCAGACGTGTGGGAGTGGACGAATATTATTCCGAGGTACTTCCGGAGGATAAGGCCAACTTCATCGAAAAAGAAAAGGCAGCCGGAAGAAAGGTTATCATGGTAGGTGACGGAATCAATGATTCTCCGGCACTTTCCGCAGCCAATGTCGGTATCGCCATCAGTGATGGTGCTGAAATTGCCCGGGAGATCGCAGATATTACTGTAGGTGCAGATGATCTTCAGGAGCTTGTTGTTCTGAAAGAGATCAGCAATGCACTGATGAAGCGTATCAGACGCAATTACCGTTTTATTATTACCTTTAACGCAGGTCTTATCGCCTGTGGCGTTGCAGGTATCCTGCAGCCGACTTCATCCGCACTTCTGCATAATACCTCCACACTGGCGATCAGCCTGAAGAGTATGCAGAATCTGCTTCCATAGAAAATTTTTAACCGAATCAAGTAAGTCCCCTGTAGGATTGCGAATATCCGCTTGACAATAAATATAAAAAGCCGGCCAGGTTATCGAAGAGATAAGAGCTTCGTACCTGGCCGTTTTTTTAGGCTGCTCAGACGTGGATCGCAGGTATCAGCCTGAAGGTGTAGGTGTATGAAGTAAGTTTTATTCCTGAGGAAAGGGTTCGCTTTCCAACATCAGTCCGTCAGTCATATGATAGCGTTTCTTTTGGGTATCCGAACGGAGAGGCCGGGTATGAAGGCTTCGGTACCTGGAGGGGCTCATATGATAAAATTTTTCGAAGGTATGTGCAAAATGCTGCCGGCTGTTGTATCCGGAAGAAAAGGCAATATCCGTAATGTGCAGAGTACTGTTGCACAGAAGAAAGGCGGCCTGTTCCATACGCTTGCGGTTGATATAGGTATTGATGGTGCAGCCGTTTTTTTCTGTAAAGAGCGCCTGCAGGTAGGATTTGTTGATCCCTGCATATGCGGAGATGGCAGGAATATCAATGTCTTCCAGATAATGCTTGTCAATATAGCGGAGCGCTTTTTTCAGATAGACGATTCCCTGGGTGTTCCGGCTGGAGCGGGCGCAGAATGCAAGCTCTGTAAGCATGCGGCTGAAAAGAAGAAAGAAGAGAAATTCTTCCTTTTGTATCTGACCGGAATTTTGTTGTAAAAAGGTGAGCAGATCCTTCAGGCTGTATCCGAAGCTGCGGGAATCCGCGCCGGAGCAAAAGCCCTGGGAGGATTCCGTAAAATTCCAGAACTGGGAAAATCCGGGATCCTTTTTCAGGAGAAGCTCCAGAGCAACCGGACTTTTTTCGGGAGTAAGGGAAAATTCCAGATTCAGGATCGAGCAGGGAAAACCATCCGGAATCTCCAGCCTGTGAGGTACATCCGGCCGGATAAAGATAAATTGCCCGGATTTCAGTGGGAATTCCGTGTCCTGTGTGCCATCCAGGCAGAAAACCCGGCAGGAACCGGAGGTGATATACATGATCTCATAGCTGGAATGTGTGTGATGCTCCATATGATAATAAGGCAGGGAGAGAGCATAAAAAGCAGAAATATGGAAATATCGGGAAGAGTCCTGGAAAATATCTGGCATGAAAAAACCTCCTGAGTATGCTGCGAAGCGGAATGTAAATATTTCAGCTGTAAATTGCGAGTCGGACAGATGCAGATATTCGATTAAATCGCCCTACATGTCTGACTGACTGTACTCTTTACTGTCAGCAAACAGTATATCACGCAAAAATAAATACGACAATATATTGCATTTTTACATTCAGGGGATGATACCTGTCACCTTATAAAAAAACAGATATTATACTGTGATCAGAATCAGAAAAACGGAGGGTATTTTCTATGAGCTATAAAAATGAAAACATGAAAATGATCGAATTACATGAGAATGGCCTGGATATCCAGTTTCGTATCCGGGAAAACGGCGTGGTAGAGCTGGCAGATTTTTCTTCACAGGAAGTAAAAAAAGCAGTCATGGAGCCGAAGGATGATATCTGTTATCCGGCTGTTGAGATCCACAGAAGCGGCACAGGAAGCTTAAACATGCATGCCTACAAAAACAACATCAATCAGTCCTCTGTGGATTTTGTTTATGAGAACCATGAGCTGAAGGCACAGGCCGGCGGAAAAGAGCTAGAGATCGTAATGATTTCCCCGGAAAAGCTGAAGGCAGTATATCATATGCGCCTGTTTGATGGAGTGCCGGCAGTACAGACTTGGACAGAGATCATCAACGAGGGAAGCGAGGAGCAGGGGCTGACCTATGTTTCTTCTTTTATGTATCAGGGAATTTCCAGAGGCGGCGAGAAGCCTTATTATAAAAAAACAGATATCTATGTGCCGTTTAACAGCTGGTGCTGTGAGGCACAGTGGCAGAAATACGATGCAGAAACGCTGAATTTAAACGGAATGGTCGTAGATGGCTTCAATCATCAGGGATATGGCCTGAACCGTTATTGTTACAGTGGAAAGGGCACCTGGTCTACCTGTGAGTATCTTCCCATGGGAATTGCCGAGGACAGAGAAACAGGGGAGACGTATATTTTCCAGATTGAAAGCTCCGGACAGTGGCTGGCAGAATATGGCTCTGCACAGGGCGGAAATCTGTATCTTGCCTTAAGCGGCGCCACAGAGCAGGAGCATGGCTGGTATAAGAATCTGAAACCGGGAGAAAGCTTTACAACCGTTCCGGCAGGGGCAGCTGTTGTAAAAGGTGGCTTGAATCCGGCAGCAGCGGCACTGACTAGATATCGGAGAAAAGTACGCAGACCGAATACGGACGATGAGAAGCTGAACGTGGTATTTAATGATTACATGAACTGCCTGATGGGAGACCCTACAACGGAGCGGGAGCTTTCCATCATTGACAAGGCAGCAGAGCTCGGATGCGAATATTACTGCCTGGATGCAGGCTGGTATGACGATGGATTCTGGTGGGACCGTGTCGGAGAATGGAAAGAAGCATCCGGAAGATTCCCCAATGGTCTGAAAGAAGTCTGCGATCATGCACACAGTAAAGGCCTGAAAATGGGACTCTGGCTGGAAATCGAGGTTATGGGAGTTGCCTGCGAGCTGGCAAACAAGCTTCCGGATGACTGGTTTGTCTGCCGTCATGGAAAACGCCACATTGACAATAAACGCTATATGCTGGATTTCCGCAATCCGGAGGTACGGAAATATTGCCGTGATGTAGTAGACAGGCTGATCAATGATTACGGTGTAGAGTACTTTAAAGTGGACTATAACGTAACCATGGGATATGGAAGTGATCTGAACAGTGACAGCTGTGCAGATGCCATCCGTGAGCATTATGAATGTCTTCACCAGTGGTATGAGGAAATCTTCCGGGATCATCCGGAGCTTGTTGTGGAGAACTGCGGTTCCGGCGGACAGCGTATGGATTATGGTATGCTGAAGATCTTAAGCCTGCAGTCTACCAGTGATCAGACAGATTATCTCTACAATGCCAATATCGCTGCCAATGTAGCCAGTGCGGTAACTCCGGAGCAGGGTGGTATGTGGGTATATCCGTATGAGGATGAAGAAGAGCATGTGATCTACAATGTAGTAAATGGTATGCTTCTCCGCCCATATATCAGCGGTATGGTATGGAAGCTGGGCGAAAATTCCATGAACCGTATGAAGGAGGGAATCTCCCTGTATAAGGAGATCCGTGAGGAAGTCCGTGACGGCGTGCCGTTCTTCCCGCTTGGTTTTGGAACTCTGAAATCTGAAGTTCTTGCTTACGGAGTGAAAGCAGAGAAGAATACCTATCTTTCGGTATGGACACCGAGAACAACAGAAGCTGTGATCCCGCTGGAAAATGCAGAGCAGGTCCGCAGAGTATCCGTGATCTATCCGAAGGAAGAGATGTGCGGATATAAGATCGAAAATGGAAATCTTGTAGTGAAGATGCCACAGGAAAAAGCGGCCAGATTGTTTAAGATCGAGATGAAATAGAAAAGCGTGAAAGACCGTAAGTTTGACGAAGAGGCGTGGGCAAAAATAAATGGAAAATAAAAGAGCGCCGGCATTTTTACCAGAAAGCTCATCAGTCTGGATGAAGTTGTAAAGATCCCGGCTGTGTACCTGAATTATAAGAAATACAGATGGGTGAAGGATCTGACAGTGAAAAGCGAATAGAAACAGAAAACAGCAGAGCTGTATGTCCCGGGATTACAGGGAATATACAATTCTGCTGTTTTATTTTATGAGATTATCTGTTTTCCGCAAGATATTCTTCTGTAAGAGCAACCGCATCTGTGATACACTGCGGGCAGCTGCAGAGAACTTTGCCTGTCTCTACGCCTTTTAATTCACGGCAGATACAGGAACCGTTTTTTTCTTTGAATTTCTGGATATAGGTGCGGAGCTTTTTGTAAGTGTCACCTTTGGAGCCGGAACCTTCTTCGGTATTTCCGCGGCTGTTGGAAAGTCCGATGATCATAGCCATACCGGAAAGAGCACCGCACATTTCCATAACACCCATTCCAAGGCCGAAGCCCTCGGCAATACGGAACATCTCGTTTTCATCGATGCCAAATTCCTGGCAGAAAGAACAGGCAACTGCCTGTGCACAGTTACAGCCATTCTCGTGTAATTTTGTAGCGTGTTCAGCTTTTGTACTCATGATTTCTTATTCTCCTGATTTCAGATCGCAAGCATATTTTTGATCGCTTCCATATAAATCAGTACCGCTTCTTCCATGCCGGAGACCAGGATAAATTCATCGGCTCCGTGGATGCGATAGTCAATTCCCTCTTTTTCAGGTCCGAAGGCTATGATGTTTTTGAGGGATTTTGCGTAAGTGCCGCCTCCGATGACCATTGGTTTGTGTTCGGTATCGCCGGTCACATCTGTGTAAGCTTTGTAAAGAGCATTTACCAGCGGAGATTCTCTTGGGAAGAATAACGGAGCAACAACCTTTATGATCTCAATACGACCGTTTTTATCTTCCAGTCTGTCCTGGCACATTTTGCGGATATCGGTCTCATTAAGAGTTACCGGAACACGGATATCGATGGTACAGGAAATGACACCGTTTTCTGTTTTTACGATTCCGTTGCATAACGTCAGATCGCCGTATTCATCTGCAAATTTCAGACCAATGCCGGAGCCGTCACATGCAGTGCCGATATGGGAGTTATAGAATTCCACAAAGTCATCTTCAAAGCCTGCTTTTGCCAGACATTCAAAGGTTACTCCTGCAGCGTTGACACCGAGATGAGGAGTGCTGGCATGAGCCGGAACACCCTTGGCGTAGATGGTGAGTCTGCCATTTTCTTCGGTTACCTTATATTCCTGGAGCTTCGTCCGGGAAAGTGCGGATTCCAGCTTTTCCTTCAGACCGTCCTCATCGGGAACAATGGTTGTACAGGTGTCACACATTGCATTGGATACAAAACCGCCGTTCATGGAGATAATCCGGGTGTTTTTTGAGCAGGCGATCATGGCAAGCTGACCTTTTTCACCGTGGATACACGGGAAGCTGGCATCCGGTGTGAAACCGCAGGAAAGCTCTTCTGCTACCTGATTGTAGTGATCCATACATTTGGAACCTGTTTCCTCGTTGCAGCCCATGATCAGGCGGACTCTTTTGTTCAGCTTCACGTCGTGGTCGCGGAGAAGCTTCATGGCATAGAGCGCTTCCAGGATAGGGCCTTTGTCATCAGTGGTCCCGCGGCCGTATACATGATCGTCTTCACGGGTAAGGCGGAACGGATCGTAGGTCCAGTCTCCGCCTACAGGAACGATATCCAGATGACCGGCGATGCCGACGATCTCATCGCCCTCACCCATTTCGGCATAACCGCAGTAGTTATCCAGGTTTACGGTTTTAAAGCCAAGTTCTTCGGCAATCTTCAGTCCCTCTTCCAGGGCTTTTGCAGGACCCTCACCAAATGGTTTTCCCTCGGAAGGGGTACCGAGCTGGGAGTCAATGGCAACCAGTCTGCCAAGATTTGTGAGCATTTCTTCTGATAATGCGTGGATTTCCTCTTTAATATCCATATTGATTTCCTCCTGTTTACAGCGTTCCGGAAAGTGACAGGATGGAACGCTGATGTTATGAGCTCTATTATAGCATAGATTGTAATGAATGGCAGAGTGGATTTTTACCTGTTGAAGACGTACCGATCCATTCGGCGGAAGGCTTCTTCTATGCGGGAACGGGGTGAGGCCAGATTCATTCTCAGGTGACAGGGACCGAAAAACATCCTGCCGTCCTGGACGGCAACGCCGACATCCCAGCAGGCTTTTTCCACATCTTCGATTGTTTTGCCATGGGCAGTACACCAGTCGGTGCAGTCGGCAAAGAGCATGTAGGTGCCTTCCGGTCTGGAAACGTTGACACCCTTAAAGTGCCGGTCAATGTAATCACAGGCAAAGCTTACATTTCCGCTTAGTACTTCGCATAGTTCATCGGTCCATTCATAGCCTTCAGGCTGATAAGCGCCAAGCAGAGCGTGCATGGACAGAACATTCATCATATTATAATGGCTCAGACTGGACTCCTTCAAAATACGATCCCGCCACCAGCTGTTGTATACAATGTGATAGCTGCCAACAAGTCCTGCCAGATTAAAGGTTTTGGATGGAGCGTAGAAGGCCGCTGTACGCTGGCGGGCATCTTCACTGACGGACTGGCTGGGGATATGCTTATGGCCATTCAGGATGAGGTCAGACCAGATCTCGTCTGAGATGACATAGACATCATATTTTCGGTACAGCTCCATGGCTTTTTCCAGCTCCCGGCGTTCCCACACGCGTCCGCAGGGATTGTGTGGATTGCAGAGAATGGCAGCGTGGATCTTCTTTTCACGAAGTTGTTTTTCCATGTCTGCATAATCCATTCTCCATATGCCGTTTTCATCCCTTACCAGCGGAGAATGTACGGCCTCGTAGCCGTTGTTTTTCAGGCTTGAGGTGAAGCCTATGTATGTCGGGCTGTGGACCAGGACGTTATCACCGCGGGAGCAGATGCAGTTCAGTGCACTGATAACTCCGCCCAGAACGCCATTTTCGTAGCCAATGTGCCTGGGCTTCAGACCGGTGACACCGTGGCGTGTTTCCTGCCAGCGGATGATGGCTTTATAATATTCCGGCGGGGCTTCGAAGTAACCGAAGGCCGGGTGACTGGCCCGTTCGATGATCGCCTGCTGTATGGTAGGTACAGTAGGAAAGTTCATGTCTGCTACCCACATCGGAATGGCATCGAAGCCCTCCTTCGGCGGGGCAGGAGAGAAACCATCGCCCTTCAGGCCGTCTACTGCGATGGAATCTCTGCCATGCCGGTCAATGATGGAAGTGAAGTCGTATTTCATATGAATGCTCCGTTACTGAAAACTTATAAAAAGTTATAAACTTCTATGTTTCATTCCTACTTCAACGAGTATGCTTTTGATGATATAAATATCTATCTACTCACAAGTTCTTGTACTCTCCATAGGCGTAAATTCCGGATTAACGTACCCGTACATATTTGCACTAACGTTTTAGTGTTAGCTTGCAAATCTTTCTCCATAAGCCTTGAGATTTATAGATGCCTGAAAATCTCTATCAATGACATTTCCACAATCACATTTATAAATTCTGTCAGATAATTTCAAGTCTTTTTTAATGTTTCCACAGCAACTGCAAAGCTTTGATGATGGATAAAACCGATCAGCCACAATAAGCTGGATCCCTTTATCGCTGCACTTGTGTTCAAGTTGCTTTCTAAACTCAAAAAACCCCTGATTCTGAACTGCTTTTGATAAATGTCTATTTTTCATCATTCCACTAACATTCAAATCTTCAATACAAATAAATCTTGGTTTTCGACTTACAATTTCAGATGTAGTCTGATTCAAATAGTTCTTACGGATATTTGTTAATCTGTGATTTCGTTTTAATAAAAGTTTTTCCTTTTTGATTACATTATTTGTTTTGCAGTAACTTTCTCCTTTCTTATTTTTCTCGTAAGAGCGAGAGATACTACGCTGTAATCTGCGTTTCTGTTTTTCTAGTTTCTTTACTTTCTGACTTTTATTGATGTTCTTATACTTAGCTCCATCAGAGCAAATAGCCAGATCTTTGATTCCTAGATCTATACCAATCCCATCATTATTAAGTTTTTCTATGCAATCAGGAAATTCCACACATACGCTGATCCACCAGTTCAATCCGTCAAAGGATATTCGCGGATTCATATATTTAGCATCTGTAGGAATACGACCATGCTCTGCAAGTCTTACCCAATTTAGTTTTTGTTTATTTCTTTTCCTGCTCGAAGAAAATCCTTCAAACTTAACATGAGTATTGCTGAATTGTATCTTAATATTATCCTGATAGAACTTCGGTATTGATCTCTTTTTTGGCTTGAATCTTGGGAATTTCTGCAAACCTTTGAAAAAGTTCTTATAAGCGGTGCAGGCATCTTTGATCGCCTGTTTGGTTACATTATTTGAAATACTCAATAACCATGCGTATTCATCAGAATGTCTAAGCTTTGTAAATTCTTTTCTGAGTTCTGCATCTGAAATGAATTTTCCGCCTTTTTCATAGTTTTCTATTTCCCTTGCCAAAGCCCAGTTATAAGCAAATCTTGAAGCACCTGCGTACTGAAACATCTTAGTTTTCTGTATATTATTTGGTATTAACATTACTTTTATGGCTTTTACCATCTACTTTCTCCTGTATCAATTCCCGGATAAGTTTCTTAGCTTTATTCGCTCGTTTTCCTTGTAATTTGCAACTGAATACTGTGATTATCTGAACCAGATCTTCAACAAGTTCCTGCTGTTCGGATTTTTCAGTATTATCAATCTGTCGTTCCAGATCATCTTTCTGTTTATGGCTGGAAACGCGATAATATCCAATTGTAATGCGATTTTTAAGCTTTACATTTATTACCTGGTTGAGTTGCTCGTCAGAATAATATCTATAGCCGCTTACTGTAGTATGATGCGGATGAAATTTTCCATTGGCATCCCAATTTCGTAATGTCTGGGCGGATACGCCTATAATTTTTGAAAATTCATGTATAGAATAATATTTACTCAAAGCATCAACTCCTTTCAATAATATTCTGCTCTAATATCTTATAAAACTCAACATGTACTTATATGATTTTATAATTTTATAATTTATATTTAACTGTTAATAACCTCCTGAAAAATTCTATTTGCTTCACCTTATCATATTTTGGGGGTGGCGTACATATATTAATGTAAATTATGAGACGATTTGATTTTGTGTAATTGAGTGGATGGATTGAATAGTGCGAATAATCTATAAAAGAAGTGGCGGAAATACCAGCAATGATATTTCCGCCGTTTTACAACTCCGAATATCCTATCCAGAGCTACTTTGTGTTCAGAGTATATGTTATAAAATCAAATTTTATGAAATGTAAAAAGGAACTCGTCCAGAGCCCCTTTCCTTTGAATAAGTAATAATATCTTTCTCACTCCGGAAAAAGACTTCTTTGTACTTATATGATACTGGTTCAATTACTCCTTGTCAATATTTATTTTTATCTTTGTAATGTGTTCTGTCAAAGAAATATCATCTGGCAATTCAAGAATTTTCCTTAGTTCAGCAAGTTCGTCCTGTGCCTTATTACGTTCTTCTTTTATTTTTGAAATATATTGCAATTTATCATCCATTGAGGTGGTAAATTTCGTTGCAATCACGCACCCTATGGGTTAAAAGAGATGCAGGAGCCGCGACGCCTGCATCTCTTTCATCTATAAATGTGATCTATTGCGAATGAATAGGTTTTTTATTTTGCAATAAACATAAGCAGGATCAATACTTTGCTAATAATTTTTTCCAGGGTTTATAGCCTTTCATATAAGCAAAGTCTTCTTCATTTTGGAAGCCTGCAATCAGTTCTTTTTTCATTTCTTCAGCATATGGATTTTCTACATCTTGGAATTTTATATGTTTATATAATCTTGATTTCTGAAAATCACAGATTGTATCGACATTCTCCAGCAGTTGTTTTATTACCTTAAAAGTATCTTCTACATTTTGTTCTGCCACCACAACATTAAACATGGTTGCACATTCATTGTATTTTCCCATCTCAAAAATACCTGCTAATGCATACATTTTCTCGGCCAGGAATCTTGCGGATTTATGATCTTTATTGTCAAGAGCTTTTGTGATCATCATGCCAAAGGCAAGATTCAAAGTAGTATACTCTGAAAGAATTATATTTTCCAGTTTTTCATATGCTTCTTCTGTTTTTTCCTGTTCCATGTATAATTGCCCAAGTCTTAGTTTTTTCATGGGATCATAGTCGGAAAAATAGTTCAGATATTTTTCTGCCATTTCATAATTCCCTTTTCGCAAGTAGAATCCGAACAGAGAATCTGCCGCATGGTGCTGGATTTTTTCGTCCTTGTCATTTAGTGCCATTTCGTACCAGGAATTAATCTGTTCGTCGTACTTATCGGGATGCTCACACTGACCTATGATTCTTCGCGAGTCAAGCATCACCGCCACCTGCCAGATAAGCATGTTGCAGTTAGGGTAATCTTTTATGATATTTACTGCCCATTGATAGGTCTTTTCGTAACCTTCTGCTGAAAACATTTTGTCCATTTCCTGAATAAGTTCTGTAATTTCAACGTCTGTCAGATTTTCATGAAAAGACAACAGGGTATCAAGGGAAATATGTAGCAGTCTTGCAATTGGTGCTAACAGTTCAATATCTGGATTGGAGTTCCCGTTCTCCCATTTATTCACCGCTGGAGTAGTTACTCCTAAGCGGTTTGCCATTTCCTCCTGGGTGAAACCAGACTCTTTTCTATATTTTTTTATCACATTTCCAATATTCATCCTAATTCTCTCCTGATTGAAATTTCAAAAGCTTTTGTGATTAAATCATAGCAGGATTGGAAATTGAACACAATTGAATTGTTGTTAAATAAAATTCATATTTTTTAACTGATGGGAAAGTTGATCGTGATCAGCAGTTGGTTTTTGGGCATATCCTAACAAAAGGAATCATGGAGACTGTGTTTTACGATACTTTGTATGTTTCCCTGGTCACCAATTAATTAATTATGCATACTCTAACAGAAGAAGTCTGTAAAGGAGTATCTGCATGAAAAATAAAAAATGGATTGCACTGGCGGCAGCAGTTGTGCTGGCGGTGACGGCGCTGCCAATGGGAGTATTTGCTGCGAAGAAAGACAGCACAGAAGAGAAGCTTACAAAGGTTACACTGAATGAAGTCGCACATTCAATCTTTTACGCACCGCAGTATGTGGCGATTGAGGAGGGATATTTTGCGGAGAAAGGTCTGGATCTGACGCTGGTGACGGGATTCGGAGCAGATAAAACGATGACTGCTGTGATTTCCGGTGAGGCAGATATTGGATTTATGGGCGCAGAGGCATCTGTTTATGCTTATCAGGAGGGCGCCACGGATCCTGTCGTAAATTTTGCACAGTTAACCCAGCGTGCGGGGAATTTTCTAGTGGCAAGAGAAGAGATGCCTGATTTCAAATGGGAGGATCTAAAAGGAGAGAAGGTTCTTGGCGGTCGTAAGGGCGGAATGCCGGAAATGGTATTTGAATATATACTGAAGAAAAACGGCATTGATCCGCAAAAGGATCTGACCATCGACCAGAGCGTTGATTTCGGTTCCACAGCAGCAGCTTTTACCAGTGATGATTCCGCGGCATATACAGTAGAATTCGAACCATCTGCGACCATTCTGGAAAAAGAAGGAGCGGGCTATGTAGTTGCATCTCTCGGAGAGGCATCCGGCTATGTACCATATACATCCTACAGTGCAAAAGCAAGCTACATGAAAGAAAATCCTGAGATCATCCAGAAATTTACCGATGCACTTCAGAAGGGAATGGACTATGTGCAGAGTCATACGCCGGAGGAAATCGCAGAAGTGATCGCACCGCAGTTCAAAGAAACAGATCTTGAAACCATTACTGCCATTGTAAAACGTTATTATGACCAGGATACCTGGAAAGAAAATCTTATTTTTGAAAAAGACAGCTTTGAGCTTCTGCAGGATATCCTGGAAGATGCAGGTGAGCTGACGGATCGTACAGCGTATGAAAATCTGGTGCAGACAGAGTATGCACAGAAAGCATGTGAAAATTAAAAAATAGTTTAGAAAGTTTAAAAAAACATGGGAAAAACCTGCGGCTTTTATAAAAACCGCAGGTTTTTGTATGTAATAAAGAGGGAATAAGACGCGTCCATCGAATTTATGCAAGTAATTGAAGATGGACAAAATAGTAAT
>NZ_JANGAA010000059.1:0-465 GCF_024461705.1 Blautia sp. DFI.9.10 | reverse complement strand
GTAACAAGGTAGCCGTATCGGAAGGTGCGGCTGGATCACCTCCTTTCTAAGGAAATTGGATACAGTAGGCTGTGTAAACGGCTGAATCAATCCAACTAAAACGGAAAAAGTAGAGAAGATGTGTTTTACTGTTTAGCTATCAAGCTGAAAGATTTCTGGTGCCGATGCGGTTGGGGGACACACCCGTTCCCATCCCGAACACGACGGTTAAGACCCAATCGGCCGATGGTACTGCACTGGAGACGGTGTGGGAGAGCAGGTGGGCGCCAGATCAAAAAAAGAAAAACAGGAGAGATCCTGATGAGAATAGATGCTGGTTTTACCAGTGATTTAAGAAGAAAAGATATTTTCTTTTTAAATGGCTGATAAAATATCAGTCAGCATTGTACCTTGAAAACTGCATACATGAGATTTGATTAAGTTAATCAAATATCCTTAAACGCAAAGTATTAAGAAATTAATGCA
>NZ_JANGAA010000058.1:0-469 GCF_024461705.1 Blautia sp. DFI.9.10 | reverse complement strand
TTTTACCATACATTGCAATCTTTTGGAATACTATGTTCTAACTAAATGGCATTGCCTTCGGGCTACGGAACTCTGAGATGGCCTTCCTCCTGCATATTCCCGCATTGAAAATGCGACCGGCGTAGCGCCATACAGCAAAGAGTCTTATTATAAAAAACAACACAATAAACAACAATAAAGATAATCCTAAAAATTACAAATAAGAATAAAAAATTGTCCTATAAAGATAAACTTCCAGGAAAATCTAAAAAAATTGAAATTTATGGTTGACAAGCATAACTCCCAGTGGTATTATAACTGAGCTGTCACAAATAATTGTTTTCAAAAAACAAACAATTAAAAAGAATTTCAGAAAAATGAAATTCACAGTTGACAAAAGACAGAAGATATGATAAACTATCCAAGTCGTCAACGAAACGACAACAAAATCTTAACTCAAAAATGTTTGAAAAAAACTTAAAAAAGTGCT
>NZ_JANGAA010000057.1:0-543 GCF_024461705.1 Blautia sp. DFI.9.10 | reverse complement strand
CCACTACTGCATTGGCAAACACCTTACGGTACTGCAATGTCTTACACAGTGTCCACAAGCTATATTTATACTGTTCCCGTATGCCCTACGGTACAGTTTTTATCTTTATGCAGACTGCATCTGCAGTCCTTTTTTCAGAATATTGATACTTGCATTCGTATCCCGGTCATGAACCGCATGGCATTTGGGACACTCCCAGATACGAATGCCCAGATTTTTTATCCGTGGATTTCTGTAGCCACAACAGCTGCAGGTCTGACTGCTCGGATACATCGTTGGTACTCTGTGAATTTCATTTCCATACCAGCCAGCTTTATATTCCAGCATTTCAAAAAATTTTGCCCAGGAAACACTCGCTATCGATTTTGACAGTTTATGATTCCGGATCATCCCCTTAACATTCAGATCTTCAATACAGATGGTTTGGTTTTCACGCACCAGCATCGTTGACTGTTTCTGCAGGAAATCATTCCGCTGATTGGTTACTTTCTCATACACTCTTGCCACCCTGATCCGCTGCTTCTCGCGGTTATGGGAATCTTT
>NZ_JANGAA010000056.1:0-563 GCF_024461705.1 Blautia sp. DFI.9.10 | reverse complement strand
CATGATGTTCGTGCTTGTGATCCTCGCAGCCACAACCACAGTGCTCGTCATGGTGATGATGATGCTCATGTTCATGATGTTCATGTTTATGATCCTCACAACCACAGCCGCAGTGCTTATGATGGTGCTCATGATCGTGATGTTCTTCATGCTCATCATGGCTGTGATGCGCATGCTCGTGACCGCAGCCGCAGGAATCTGCGGACTCCATGGAATCTTTCTTTAATTTGTCTTCCATATGAACTCTCCTTGCTGATTCGTTTGTTTTTTTATATGAATATATGAATTAATGTTCATATGACTATTTAATCATATATTAAAATCTTTGTCAACAGCTTTTCAAAAAACGGATCAAAGAAAAGTGAAATTTATTGCAAAAGAAATATAGAAAACGTTAATATATTCTGAAAAAATAATCTATTTTATTATTTTTATTTAACAAATGTAGCAAGAATTCTCCCACCTCTTCAGGTGGGGAGATGAATTGCACATCTGAGCATATCTGCTCAAAAAATCTCTATAGTATAAAAGAAACACTTGTTCTCTCTTCCCTGATGTAGTAT
>NZ_JANGAA010000055.1:0-603 GCF_024461705.1 Blautia sp. DFI.9.10 | reverse complement strand
CTGAGATTAAGCCTTTGTTGTCTGATTTGTTTTTTTATTTCTTTCTAAGTGGGTACTGGCAGGAGTCGGGGCCTAGTTTAGAGAGAAGTAGACTGAACAAGTCTCTATAAATTTTATTTGTCTTAAGAACTCTATGATACGGGTAAAAACATGTATTGTATATATCTATTATAATATACGATGAGGATGATAGTGTGTAAGAGTGTACCATTTACTATTTGGTCTTTTTATTTTTTATTTTCTTTTTTTTTTTTTTCGTTGCAAAGATGGGTTAAAAGAGAAGGGCTTTCACGAAGCTTCCCGAGCGTGAAAGGATTTGCCCGGACAGTTTGCTTCATGGAGCAGTTTTTTCCGCACCATCAGAGCGGCAAACATGAGTGCTTGTATAAGTTTAGAGAATTGAGAAAAGCTCATTTCCTATAGTTAACAGGACATGCCTTTGATATGAAAAAAAATACTACGAACTACGATTTTACCAAGAAAGATGTAAGAGACAAGTGAACAGTGATGGTGGGGACATTTTTTTTTTTTTAAGTAAATGGCAGTTTCTAGGGAATGATGATGGCAAGTTCCAGAGAGGCAGCGTAAAAGGATGAGGCTACT
>NZ_JANGAA010000054.1:0-734 GCF_024461705.1 Blautia sp. DFI.9.10 | reverse complement strand
AGCCGTTTCTCAGGCTCCCTCTCCGGAATCGAACCCTTATTCCCCGTTACCCGTTGAAACCATGGTAGGCCACTATCCTACCATCGAAAGTTGATAGGGCAGAAATTTGAATGAACCATCGCCAGCACAAGGCCATGCGATTCGAAAAGTTATTATGAATCATCAAAGAGTCCGAAGACATTGATTTTTTATCTAATAAATACATCTCTTCCAAAGGGTCGAGATTTTAAGCATGTATTAGCTCTAGAATTACCACAGTTATACCATGTAGTAAAGGAACTATCAAATAAACGATAACTGATTTAATGAGCCATTCGCAGTTTCATTGTATAAATTGCTTATACTTAGACATGCATGGCTTAATCTTTGAGACAAGCATATGACTACTGGCAGGATCAACCAGATAACTATCTTAAAAGAAGAAGCAACAAGCAGTAAAAAAGAAAGAAACCGAAATCTCTTTTTTTTTTTCCCACCTATTCCCTCTTGCTAGAAGATACTTATTGAGTTTGGAAACAGCTGAAATTCCAGAAAAATTGCTTTTTCAGGTCTCTCTGCTGCCGGAAATGCTCTATGTTCAAAAAGCTTTTACACTCTTGACCAGCGCACTCCGTCACCATACCATAGCACTCTTTGAGTTTCCTCTAATCAGGTTCCACCAAACAGATACCCCGGTGTTTCACGGAATGGTACGTTTGATATCGCTGATTTGAGAGGAGGTTACACTTGAAGAA
>NZ_JANGAA010000053.1:0-806 GCF_024461705.1 Blautia sp. DFI.9.10 | reverse complement strand
ACGTAAGGAGAGCGGGAGCCGGGAATGGAAAGCCCGGTACAAGCGAGGTACCAGTCACATAGGAAAATCCGTGTGGCAATGGGAAGACGTGATGTGGAGCGAAGATTAGTAGCGAAGCCCGTGAGCCATGCGTCAAGAAAAGCCGCTATCGTTCATATTGTACCCGTACCGTAAACCGACACAGGTGGATGAGGAGAGAATCCTAAGGCCGGCGGAAGAAGTATTGCCAAGGAACTCGGCAAAATGGCCCCGTAACTTAGGGAGAAGGGGTGCCTGCGAGAGCAGGCCGCAGAGAATAGGCTCAAGCAACTGTTTAGCAAAAACACAGGTCTATGCGAAACCGAAAGGTGAGGTATATGGGCTGACGCCTGCCCGGTGCTGGAAGGTTAAGAGGAGAGGTCAGACGTAAGTCGAAGCTTTGAATTTAAGCCCCAGTAAACGGCGGCCGTAACTATAACGGTCCTAAGGTAGCGAAATTCCTTGTCGGGTAAGTTCCGACCCGCACGAAAGGCGTAATGATTTGAGCGCTGTCTCGGCAATACATCCGGTGAAATTGAAGTGCCAGTGAAGATGCTGGCTACCCGCGCCAGGACGGAAAGACCCCATGGAGCTTTACTCCAGTTTGGCACTGGGGTCCGGTGTTGCATGTACAGGATAGGTGGGAGGCTGAGAAACGGTAACGTCAGTTGCCGCGGAGCCGCTGTTGGGATACCACCCTTGTGATATTGGGCTTCTAACCAGCCGCCGTGATCCGGCGGTGGGACAATGCCAGGCGGGGAGTTTGACTGGGGCGGTCGCCTCCGAAA
>NZ_JANGAA010000052.1:0-827 GCF_024461705.1 Blautia sp. DFI.9.10 | reverse complement strand
AGGGCCAGAGTCAGTAGGAGTAGACCCGAAACCGGGTGATCTATCCATGTCCAGGTTGAAGCTGCCGTAAGAGGTAGTGGAGGACCGAACCCACATCCGTTGAAAAGGGTGGGGATGAGGTGTGGATAGGGGAGAAATTCCAATCGAACCCGGAGATAGCTGGTTCTCCTCGAAATAGCTTTAGGGCTAGCCTCGGTGTGAGTCTTGCGGAGGTAGAGCACTGAATTTCCTAGGGGGCGTCAAAGCCTACCGAAGAATATCAAACTCCGAATGCCGTGTAGATATCACCGGGAGTCAGACTGCACGAGATAAGTTGGGCGGTCAAAAGGGAAAGAGCCCAGACCTACAGTTAAGGTCCCAAAGTGCGCGTTAAGTGGAAAAGGATGTGGGATTTCGAAGACAACCAGGATGTTGGCTCAGAAGCAGCCATACATTCAAAGAGTGCGTAATAGCTCACTGGTCGAGAGGTCCTGCGCCGAAAATGTCCGGGGCTGAAACGCGCCACCGAAACTAAGGAATCTGAAAAGATTGGTAGAGGAGCATTGCATGCGGGAAGAAGCAGTACCGGAAGGAGCTGTGGACTGCATGGAAGAGAGAATGCCGGAATGAGTAGCGAGATAGAGGTGGGAATCCTCTAGGCCGAATATCCAAGGTTTCCAGGGTAAAGCTGATCTGCCCTGGGTGAGTCGGGACCTAAGGTGAGGGCGAGAGCCGTAGCCGATGGACAACAGGTTGATATTCCTGTACTGCAGTATGACAGAACTGTGGGGACACGTAAGGAGAGCGGGAGCCGGGAATGGAAAGCCCGGTACAAGCGAGGTACCAGT
>NZ_JANGAA010000050.1:0-1147 GCF_024461705.1 Blautia sp. DFI.9.10 | reverse complement strand
CTGAACATTTGCGAAGCAAATGACATCGAACGACGGAGTCGTGAGATGACCACCGCTGGAGTATCGGTACGCAGGTTAAAATTGATTCAAAAAAGATTAACGATCATCAACAGAACATGTATGTAGTTTTGAATATACAATCATGAAAGAGTGGCTTAAACAGCCACTTTTTTATTACCCATAAAAACTGTCCTCTAAAAAAACATAAAAATTGCCCCTTGTAATATACCCAAACAAGCGGTACTATAACATCCAAGTTATTACATTCCTACATTAATACAATCATACATTAAAGTAATAACAAAGGTAATAACGAAACGAGAGGGGAATTATTATGAACACACAGAACAACACAGTAGTTAAACTTGCAGAAACTGCGTTATTAGCAGCTTTATGTTATGTATCCTTCACATTTCTGCAGATCAAGATCCCGGTGCCGGGCGGAGACGCAACATCCATTCATATTGGAAATGCTTTCTGCGTACTTGCAGCACTGCTTCTGGGTGGCGTATATGGCGGACTTGCCGGAGCTATCGGAATGGGAATTGCAGATATCATGGACCCTGTTTATATCACAGGCGCACCGAAAACCTTTGTACTGAAATTCTGTATCGGTCTGATCGTAGGTCTTGTGGCACACAAGGTTGCAAAGATCAATGAGAGTACAGATAAAAAATATGTTTTCAAATGGAGTGTGATCGCATCTGTCGCAGGACTTGCATTTAACGTAATTGCAGATCCTATCGTAGGATATTTCTACAAACAGTACATTTTGGGACAGCCACAGGAACTGGCACAGGCACTTGCAAAAATGAGTGCGGCGGCAACCTTTATCAATGCAGTTGTATCTGTAATTCTGGTAGCGATCATCTATAATGCAGTACGTCCGGTACTGATCAAAAGTCATCTGATCACAGTTACCAACAACAAAAATCAGGTTGCGTAAAACGACATACTAAAAAAATAATAGAAAACAAGAAATAACACAAGACAGCGAAATGGAAGTTAAAATCCATTTCGCTGTTTTTTTATGCGGGTATAGGATCATTTTTTATCCAATGCGTCGTAAAACCCCTTGCTTCAGCTATGGGAATATAAGACGCGTCCATCGAATTTATGCAAGTAATTGAAGATGGACAAAATAGTA